>SAAL01000082.1 GCA_009929445.1 Bacteroidia bacterium | reverse complement strand
GGCTCGAATTTAAAATACAAATTGTTGACTTGATAAAAGCTATGTTTTACCAAATCAACAATAATTTAATACGAAAATGGGCTTTTTAAGGTTCGACTAATTATCTCAAAATGAAAAAAGTATTTTTATTTTTCGCTGTAGCTTCGATTTTTGTGGCTTGCAACAAGCCTGCTCAAACCGAAACCAGTACACAGGCTGATTCTTTGGTAGTAGAAGAGGTGACTTCTGCTCCGGCTGATAGTCTGAATGCCGATAGCATTGCACCGGTTGACAGCGTAGCTCCCGCTATGTAATCAGCTCGCTGATTTTTTTTACTGTTTTATCAGAAACAGATTGAACTGATTTTTTTGATGTTTTTTTACTTGTTTTTAAGTCTTTTTTTGGATAAAACAGATAAAAGCAAAAAAAAAATAAAAAAAAATGAAAATTATTAATCATATATCAAAATATTGATATATCTTTGCACCGATTTTGAATTGAACAAAATATATAACATGTTAAATTTTTAAAGGATTAAAACAAAATGAAAAAAGTATTTTTATTTTTCGCTGTAGCTTCAATATTCGTAGCTTGCAACAAACCAGCTCAAAAAGTTGAAGAAGCACAAGATTCAATTGCAACTGAAGTTGTAGAAGCTGTTGATTCTACTGTTACTGTAGTTGACTCTGCTGCTACTGCTGTTGTTGACTCTGCTGCTACTGCAGTTAAGTAATTAAGCACAGCCGACTTGAAGTCACAAAAGCCCGTTGAAAAACGGGCTTTTATTTTTTCGGCAAATTATGTATTTTTGCACCCTATAACCCAACATACATTATGCTAAGAATAGCTATACAAACAAAAGGAAGACTCAACGAAGATACCATGTCGCTGCTTGCCGAAACAGGTATAAAGCTTGAATCAGCTAAACGGTTGCTCCTTATGCCCGCCAGGAATTTTCCGGTGGAGGTGCTTTTTCTCAGAGACGATGACATTCCACAATCGGTGGCCGATGGAGTAGCCGATGCGGGTATTGTGGGAGAAAATGAATTTGTTGAAAAAAACAAGGAAGCAGAAATTGTTAAACGACTGGGTTTCAGTAAATGCAGACTCTCGCTGGCAATACCAAAAGAGAATGATTATACTGGTATTCAATGGTTTGAAGGAAAAGTAATCGCCACATCATATCCGCGAATACTTAGTGAATTTCTCAAATCGAACCAAATCAGTGCGCAGATTCATGTTATTACCGGTTCGGTTGAAATAGCAACAGGAATTGGACTTGCAGATGCAATCTTTGATATTGTAAGTTCAGGCAGTACGCTGATAACCAATCATTTGAAGGAAGTTGAGACTGTGATGAAATCTGAAGCTATACTCATAGCTAACAAGCACTTATCTGAAGAGAAAAAAGCCATACTGGATGAATTTTTGTTTCGTGCAGAAGCGGTACAAATGGCAGAAGATAAAAAATATGTACTGATGAATGTGCCAACCGAAAATATCGAAGAGATTGTACAAATCATTCCGGGTATGAGAAGCCCCACCATAATGCCATTGGCTAAAGCAGGGTGGAGTTCGCTGCATGCAGTCATTAGCGAAAAAGGATTTTGGGATATTATTGGCAAATTAAAAAATCTTGGTGCTGAAGGAATCCTGGTAGTGCCGATCGAAAAAATGATTTTATAAACCTCTGAAACTCTTATTTTACGGATAATTTAAACTTCCAGAGACGTGGTTTCAGTTTTTTTAACGGCATGAGAGTTTATTTATTTTCACAAGAAATTAAAATGTGCCATCTTTGCATATTCAAAAATTTAAAGTTAAAAAAACGGATTCTTTTCCACAATACATTAAATGCACAGCTCAAAAATATTATTTGCAGTAATTCTTCTTATCTCAGCTTCACAACTCGCTGTAAGTCAGAATAACACCAATTCGCCTTATACGCGTTTCGGGTATGGTGAAATTTCTGATGGAACAGCCACTGAAATTCGCGGAATGGGAGGCGTTTCGCTCGGAAACCGCTCTCAAAATACGATCAACAGTGTTAATCCTGCTTCATATTCCAGTGTGGATAGTCTTACATTTATGTTTGACCTGGGAGCAGGAATGCGCTATTCCCATTTTTCTGAAAAGAATCAATCCAAAAATACGCTGAATGCAAACCTGGAATACATTACCATGCGGTTTCCGCTTGCTAAATGGCTTGGTTTCAGCGCAGGACTTCTGCCTTATTCGTTCGCAGGATACAACTTCAGTCAGTCTGATTCACTCACTATACCCCGAAATTCTCCGGCAGAAGATCCATACAAAGTTGGTTATCAGCAGTCATTTTCAGGCTCAGGAGGCATTTCGCAACTGTATGGAGGATTGTCGGTAGCTCTCTTCAATCATATTTCAATCGGCGTAAATGCATATTATCTTTTTGGAGATGCCAGCCATTACCGTGCACTCACTTTTGGTGCTTCGTCGGGTTATAATTCCTCGCTTTTCACCAATCAAATCAAAACTTCAGATTTCAAATTCCGATACGGATTACAACTTTACAATACATTTGCCGATAAGCATGACGTAACGCTCGGTTTGATTTATGAAAATAAAGACAAACTGAACGGTGAATTCACCTCTACACTCAACGGTGACACGATTAAAAACATAAAAGGTTTTGAACTGCCTCAGACTCTGGGAGTAGGTCTTACCTATACTTTCAATAAAAAACTCACCGTCGGAGCTGATTTTACGCAGCAGAAATGGGGTGATGCTTTATTCTTCGGAAAAACCGATTCGCTGGTTAATACTTCAAAGATTGCTGTGGGAGCTGAATATATTCCGAATCCATCCGGACGCCTCAGGTATTCGGATCATATCCGGTATCGGATTGGATTCAGCACAGTGAATCAATACTACAGAATGGGAAGTTCGCAGCCGAATAACTTTACAGTAAGTGTCGGAGTAGGATTGCCTACCAGAACCGGTAAAAGTATCATGAATGCATCGCTGGAATATGGCAAAATTGGCTCTTCGACCCTGCTACGCGAAGATTACCTCAAACTTACATTCAGTACTTCTATCAACGAATTCTGGTTCTTCAAGCCAAAACTGTAATGCATGAGATGTTCGAAAAAAATAGCTCACTATCTGACAACCGCCCTTTTGGTGGTTGTTGTGTTGTTTGAAGTTTCGTGTTCGAAAGAAGCTCCCGAGAAAATCGATGCGGTGAAAGACCGCAAAATTCTTCCCGCCCTTAGCGCAACCAAGATTACGACCGTTATTTCAGATTCCGGCATCACCCGCTACCGGATTTACACCGATAAATGGGATATATACGACCGCGCTGCCGAGCCATACTGGGAATTTTCCAAAGGAATTCATTTTGAGCGATTCGCCGAAAATCTCACTATAAATGCTACATTCAGCAGTAGTTACGCCCGTTATTATGAAAGAAAAAGTCTGTGGGAATTCAAAGGTAAAGTGAAAGCAATCAATCTGGAAGGAGTCATGTTTGAAACTGAACTTTTATACTGGGACGAATCTGCCGACAGGATTTACTCAGACAAGTTTATTAAGATCACACGACCAAACATGATAATTACCGGCGTGGGTTTTGAAGCCGACCAATCGCTCACAAAATGGAAAATACTGAATCCAAAAGGTCCTATTTATATCAAAGAAAATTGAAAAAACATCACATTTTCAGCCGTTTACAAAGTTATATCAGATGATAAACAAAGATTTTTTGTTTTATTCAAATAAAAACCTGAAAATAATCTTATATTTGTAATTCAATCAACCAACAATTAATACATAAAAACGAATGCTTAACAACATCTTATTATTTTCACTCGGTGCTCCTGAAATTATTCTTATTGCGTTGGTAGTGCTTTTAATCTTTGGTGGTAAAAAAATTCCTGAACTGATGCGCGGGCTCGGCAAAGGTGTTACAAGTTTCAAAAAGGGTTTGAAAGACGTCGACGAAGAAATTAAAAAAGACATCGAATAATTCCTTTCATCTGTTTTCTGTATCGGGAGAAAGATGAAATCAACGAACAAGGCAATTTCTGAAAAGGAAAGCACGTTTTGGGAACATTTGGAGGCATTGCGTTGGACAATACTCCGAAGCCTGGGTGTGCTGTTGGTGCTTGTGTTTGTTGGATTTGGGTTTAAAGACTTCATTTTCAATAAGATAATTCTCCCTCCTCTTACCTCTGACTTTCATACCTATCGTTTTCTTTGTTATCTTGCCGAAGTCACCAAATTTCCGGCATTATGCCCCGAACCTTTCCGGATACAGATGATCAATATCACGCTTTCAGGGCAGTTTATGATTCACATGCTTTCTTCTCTGATTATTGCAGTGATTATTGCAGTGCCCTATCTGCTGTACGAAGCCTGGAAATTTATCAAACCGGCGCTTTATCCCGATGAAAAAAGAAGTGTAGGGATGATCTTTTTTTCTTCTTCATTGCTGTTTTATCTGGGCGCTGCAGTAAGTTATTTCATTATTTTCCCTTTTACGCTACGTTTTCTGGGCACCTATCAGGTATCCGAAGTAATTGTAAATCAGATTTCAATCCAATCGTATATGAATACGCTGGCTTTGCTGGTGTTTTTTATGGGGTTGGCATTTGAGCTGCCTGTGGTAATGTATCTGCTTTCTCAGATTGGCATTGTTAATAAAGAGATGCTTCGTGGTTTCAGAAAATATGCTTTTGTAGTTGTGCTTATTCTGGCAGCATTCATCACACCTACCACTGATCCTTTTACCATGATGATAGTAGCATTACCTATCTATATGCTCTACGAACTGAGCATTGTAGTATGCAAAAAAGGAACAGACACACCAGCCGACTCTGAAGCAGAAAATGACACTGACACAAATGCAACTGAATAAGTGTTAATTTCACCCGCCGTTTTCACGAAAAAATCAAAAGTCTTTTCTTATTGCCTGAATTTCAACATTTTTTAATATAAAATGAATCTATCGATAGGCACAAATTGCGAAAAATAACCTATTTTTGTAAAATTGCATCGTTATGGTCAATTATCAGAGATAAATAATTTAATCAGAAAAAATATGTCAACATCATCAGTAAAACTTTATTCATTGGAATTCACCAATATCAAAACGTATTTGTTTGCGGTAGTATTCGTAGTTGGAAATTTGCTGCTACCACAGCTGGCACATCTCATTCCGCAGGGTGGATTAATCTTTTTGCCAATTTATTTCTTTACACTCATTGCTGCTTATAAGTACGGCATTCGGGTAGGATTGCTTACAGCGGTATTTTCTCCGGTGGTAAACAATTTGCTATTCGGTATGCCACCGGCAGCTGTACTGCCTGCCATACTCATCAAATCAATATTGCTTGCTATAGCTGCAGCCATGGCAGCAAGGCATTTTGGCAAAGTAACATTTATCGGAGTACTGTTAGCTGTGCTGGCTTATCAGTTTATTGGTATGGGAGCCGAGTTGGCAATAACGCAGAGTTTTTCTGCAGCTGTTCAGGATTTTCAAATCGGCATTCCGGGAATTATACTACAGCTTACAGCCGGATATTTAGCTTTAAAAGCATTGGAAAAGGTGTAAATGGAGCAAAAATCATTTAACGAAGTCTTGCAGCGCTTTCGTGAAATAGAATTTCATGAGAATTTTGATATGATTGTGGCTATAGCCAATGGTGGAATTATTCCTGCCGCCATACTCAATCAGCGTTTACAGACTGATTTTCAGATATTAAAGATTAATCTGCGGGATATAAATCAAAAACCGAAATATGAGAATCCGCAGTTGCTGGCTCCGGTCGGTTTTGATTTTCACAATAAAACTATTCTCCTGGTTGAGGATAGAATAAAAACGGGTGCAACTGTTAATTTTGCCATCGGGCTGCTGCAGGGAGCCGCGCAGATTAAAACTTTTGTAGTCAACGGAAATGCCGATTATGCACTCTACAATGAATCATGTTTTCGGTTTCCCTGGAATATTTAGCGTTTTATCTTTACAAAAAAAAAACACAATGGACAGAAGAAAATTTTTGAAATCAGTAGCCATTACAGGTGCTGTGGCAGTAGGAGGAAAAACACTTTTCAAGGAAAGTGCCGGTATGGATATACTCACACAGACATTTGCCGGCAGTGCAAGTGCAGCAACAGTTTCGGGTGTGAATGCAAAATACGATTTGGTAGCTGTGCTCGGAGGCGAACCCGAAGTGATGTTTCGAAAAGCCATTGCAGAAATGGGTGGAATGGGTAATTTCATAAAAAAAGGAGATAAAGTGGTGGTGAAACCCAACATCGGATGGGATAAAACACCCGATCTGGCAGCCAATACAAACCCAAAACTCGTGGAAGAAATTATCAGACAATGTTTCAAAGCCGGCGCCAAAGAGGTAGTCGTATTTGATCATACGTGCGACGACTGGCGTAAATGCTATAAAAACAGCGGTATTGAAGCAGCAGCCAAAGCAGCCGGAGCTAAAGTGGTGCCCGCCGATCAGGGATCGTATTACAAAAAGGTATCGCTTCCTAACGGGAAAAAACTGACACAGACTATGATTCATGAATCGATAGTTAATTCT
This sequence comes from Bacteroidia bacterium, assembly GCA_009929445.1. Taxonomy (GTDB): domain Bacteria; phylum Bacteroidota; class Bacteroidia; order Bacteroidales; family Paludibacteraceae; genus UPXZ01. Next base: position 9,387 of record SAAL01000082.1, on the reverse strand, counting down.
GATAAGTGGATTAATGTACCTGTTCTGAAAAATCATGGTGGAGCTCAGCTTACCATTTCCATGAAAAACTACATGGGTATCGTGTGGGATAGAGGTTTTTTCCATGCCAACGATCTGCAGCAATGCATAGCTGATGTGTGTACATACGAAAAACGACCTGTACTCAATGTAGTGGATGCCTACCGCATGATGAAAACAAGCGGTCCGCGAGGTAAAAACGAATCGGATGTAGTGCTCACCAAAGGTTTGTTTCTGTCGCAGGATATTGTAGCTGTGGATACTGCAGCGGCCAATTTCTTCAATCAGGTACGTGAGATGCCACTCTCAAAGGTAAGCCATCTGGCTAAAGCGCAGGAACTCAAAGTGGGAACCATGAATCTCGATGCCCTGAAAATTAAAAGAATCAAATTATAATTTCAATTAAGCACAACCCTTTTATGTTGAAAAAAATCAGAATTGGATTTTCAATCGTGCTTTTGGTGTTGATTACACTGTTTTTTCTTGATTTTGCAGGTATTCTTCCATTAGGTTTTCATTCGGTTACCAAAATACAACTGGTGCCAGCTCTGCTGGCACTAAATATTAATGTGCTCATCATTCTGCTTCTGCTTTCAGTTGTATTTGGACGCGTGTATTGCTCATTTATTTGCCCAATGGGCGTATATCAGGATGTAGTGGCGTGGATATCAAAAAAGTTTACCAAAAAGAAAAAATACACCTATAGCAAAGCCAAAACGATACTTCGATGGACTATCTTCGGTGCTTCTGTGATTTCATTTATCTTTGGTTTCAATTTTCTGGTCGGATTACTTGACCCCTACGGTGCATACGGACGAATTGTAACTCATATTTTTCGACCAGCCTATTTAGCCGGGAATAATCTGCTCGAATACATATTTTCAAGTGCCGGGAATCATACTTTTTACAAAGTCGGTATTTATGGACTTGGACTTTTTTCCACACTAATAGCACTGGCTACGCTCATCGGTATAGGTCTGCTCGCCTGGCGCAATGGTCGTACATACTGCAATACGATTTGCCCTGTAGGTACGCTGCTCGGATTTATCAGCCGGTATTCTATTTTCCGGATTCAGTTTGATGATAGTAAGTGCAACAGCTGCGGTCTTTGCACCATGAACTGTAAAGCTTCCTGCATCAACTCCAAAGATAAAGAGGTGGATTACAGCAGGTGTGTGACCTGTTTTAATTGTGTTGAAGCATGCAATCGGAATGCCATGCACTATGCTCCCTACAATCGGTCGAAAAAAACCAGCATTCAACAGCTTCAGGAGAATATCGACGAATCGAAACGTCGTTTCCTGTCGGCTACAATTATTACAGCTACTGCAGCAACAGGTTTGCTGGCTCAGAAAGTTGCACTGCCTCTCGATGGTAAGCGCAGTATTAAACGCAACCTGCCCATTGTTCCTCCCGGAGGACTTCGTGTTGACAATCTGCAGGAAAAATGCATTTCATGTCATCTGTGTGTAAGTAAATGTCCTTCGCATGTCATCAAACCAGCCTTTATGGAGTATGGACTGGGTGGGATGATGCAGCCCCGGCTATATTTTGAACACGGATTTTGTAACTACGACTGTACGGTTTGCTCCGATGTGTGTCCCTCCGGAGCGCTTCTTCCCATTACAAAAGAAGAAAAACACCGCTCGCAGGTAGGGCAGGTGCGATTTGTGCGCGACAATTGTATAGTCTATACCGACGAAACCAATTGCGGAGCCTGTTCTGAACATTGCCCCACACAGGCAGTACACATGGTGCCCTACAAAAATGAACTCACCATTCCCGAAACAGATGTAAGTATCTGTGTAGGCTGTGGCGGATGCGAATACGTTTGTCCTGCCATTCCACACAAGGCTATTTATGTGGAAGGCTTAAAAAAGCACAACATACTGGAATTTAAAGAAGAAAAACCTGAAGAGGTGGAAGTAAATGATTTCGGATTCTGATCAGAATAATTGAATATTTAATATCAATCTGAATTTCCAGGTAGAAAATTGAATTAGAATAAAAGATTTTTTTCAAAAAAACAAGGAGGCATCACATTGAAAGTATGCCTCTTTTTTTTGGAAAAAATGCAGGAAGAATGATTTATTGAAATGCGGTTGTAAATCTATTGTTGCCTGAATTGTATTTTTGTAAAATATACCAGATGACTGAAAATTTATTTTTTCAACTATCTCAAGCATGTGATAGTAAATGTTTTAATGGTCTTCATTTTGTGTCTGCAGATTTATTTTTGTTTTTTAGTCATATAAAGTTGATGCAATTTCAGAAAAAATGAGTAATTTTGAATCCCGATACAAACACTCCTAAAACTACATCGGGACATGATTACTTCAACTCAAATCGGTTTTGACAACGAGAAATATCTTCAGGAGCAATCTGAAGCTATACTTGACAGGGTAAGCAGATTCAACGACAAGCTTTATCTTGAGATGGGCGGCAAGATAATCTATGATTACCATGCAGCACGTGTTTTGCCCGGATTTGATCCAAACGTAAAAATCCGGTTGCTTCAGAAGCTGAAAGACAAGATTGATGTCATTATGTGTGTACACGCCGGCGACCTCGAACGAAACAAAGTTAGAGCCGATTTCGGAATTACCTACGAAGTGGATGCATTCAAAAGTATCGACGACCTGAAATGGTTCGGAATTCATGTTGCTGCTGTAGTTATTACCCGCTTCAAAGACCAGCCTGCAGCCATTAATTTCAAAAACAAACTTGAACTGAAGGGTATAAAGGTGTATCTTCATTACCCCACCAAAGGTTATCCGACCGACGTTGATAAAATAGTGAGCGATGAAGGATATGGAGCCAATGAATATATACAGACGTCCAAACCCATTGTGGTGGTTACCGGACCCGGACCCGGCAGCGGAAAACTGGCTACCTGCCTCTGTAATCTGTATCACGAGTACAAAAGTGGAGTAAAAGCCGGATATGCCAAGTTCGAAACTTTTCCAATCTGGAACCTGCCTCTCAATCACATGGTAAATGTAGCCTACGAGGCTGCAACAGCCGATCTTCGGGATAAGAATATGATAGATACTCACCACCTGAAAGCGTATGGTATTGAAACCGTGAATTACAACCGCGATATCGATGCTTTCAATCTCCTGAAACGAATTCTTGAGAAGATTACCGGAGGCGAAGCTATGTATCAATCGCCAACCGATATGGGAGTAAACCGCGCCGGAGCCGGAATTGTTGACGATAAAGTGGTTCAGGAAGCTGCTTATCAGGAAGTTATTCGCAGGTATTTCAGGAGCGCTGTGGAATATGCCATGGGATTGACAGGAAAGTCAACGCTCGACCGTTCGCTGGATATAATGAACCGAATTGGTGCCAAAGAAAGCGACCGTAAAGTAGTGGCTGCCGCCCGAAATGCCGCCGCAGAAGCAGAAGAAAAGAAAAAAGGATATGGTGGAATTTTCAGTGGTGCAGCTATTGAATTGCACGACGGAACGATTATTACCGGGAAAAGCTCTCCGCTCTTTCACTCCTCCTCCAGTATGATACTGAATGCAACCAAACATCTGGCAGGATTGCCCGACAGCATGCTCCTGCTGCCCGAAAGCATCATCGATTCAGTCACGCACCTCAAAAAAGATATTTTGAACGGTAAGCAGGTAAGCCTGGATGTGGAGGAAACCCTCATTGCCCTTGCAATAAGTGCTACCTCCAATCCGGCTGCTAAAATGGCTTTGGATAAACTGACCGAGCTCTACGGTTGTGAAATGCACTCCACGCATATACCTACACCGGGAGATGAAGCCGGATGCCGGAAATTGAAAGTAAACCTGACCTGTGATCCTGTTTTTTCGAGCAAAAGATTATTTATCAGCGAATAAAATTCTGATATTAAATGAATGTGATTTTTTGATCAATAAAAAAAGGTCTCACCTGAACGAGACCTTTTCCATTTTATTAAATGCTTAGAATGTTGTATCTTTTGTTAATTTCGTCCTGAGCAGTCATAATTTCTTCCGGTGTCGGGAACTTCACTTTTTCAGTTTTTTCAACACCATCTGCTTGGGCAACGTTATAAGCAAAATAGCCGTCATCACCTTTTGAAAGGCTTTGCCAGCTGCTGTTTTCATCGTGTCTGAACTCGCAGTAGTGAAACAGTATTTCGTAGCGGTAAAGTTCAAAAACTATTCTGACTTTCTTCCCGTCCGGGCGGTCGAATTCGAAATAATCAGTATGTTCTTCCATTTGATTTGAATTAACTTAGTTTTGCTGCTGTTTTTTTAAAAATATAATGAATTATTTGCCGATACAAAATTTCGAAAATATGGATGCAAGTATCTCATCGTTAGATATTTGCCCCGTTATTTCACCCAGATGATACATGCATTCGCGGATATCCTGGCTCAGAAAATCGCCCGAAATTCTGTTTTCGATGCCTTCAATCACCCGTTGGATATCCTGCTGGGCCAGCAGAAGGGCTTCATAATGACGTATGTTGTTTACTATTACATCATCGGGTTTTATCCGTTCGAGTTGCGAGGCATGTATAAGTGCTTTCGTCAGATTGTCTGTATTGATTCTTTTTTTTGCAGAAATGTAAATCCGCTCACCTTCAAACTGTTTGAACAGATCGTCAAGTACTTCGCGCTCGTCGTCAGCCAGTTTGTCTATCTTGTTGAATACCAATATTATTTTCTTTCCCTGTGCTCGTTTGGCTATTTTTTCGGTCAGCCATTCGATGTGCTCGGTCACCTGGGTACAATCCACTATCCACAATACGATGTCGGATTGCTCAATTTTTTTGTACGTCAGATTGATCCCGATTTTTTCAATTTCATCTGTTGTTTTGCGGATTCCGGCTGTATCAATGAAGCGAAATGTAATGCCTTCTATATTCACCAGATCTTCTATCGAATCGCGTGTAGTTCCGTGAATATCCGAAACGATGGCTCGTTCTTCATTCAGCAGCAGATTGAGCAGGGTAGATTTTCCTACGTTAGTTTCGCCAACCAAAGCTACCGGAATACCGGTTTTCAATACATTTCCTATTTTGAATGAATCGGTGAGTGATCTTATTCTTTCGTGAATCTCACCGGCAAGTGCCGCCAGTTGAGTGCGGTCGGCAAACTCCACCTCTTCTTCCGAAAAATCGAGTTCGAGTTCAACCAATGAAACAAAATGGAGTAATTTTTCTCTTAAATTTTTCAATTCAGCTGAAAAACCACCGCGTATCTGATTCATAGCCATTCGGTGTGATGCTTCGTTGGTAGAAGCTATCAGATCGGCAATGGCTTCAGCTTGCGATAAATCCATTTTTCCGTTGCGGAATGCTCTCATGGAAAATTCTCCGGGTTTAGCCAGCGAACAGCCTTTCTGAATAAGCAACCTGAGTATTTTCTGCTGAATAAACACCGATCCGTGACAGGAAATTTCCACCACATCTTCGCCCGTAAATGAGTGAGGAGCGCGGAATACTGTTACCAGAACTTCGTCAACCTCTTGCTTTTCCTTATCGGTAATGTAGCCATAGTGAACAGAGTAACCGGATTTATCGGCTAGTTTTTCATTGTCTTTTCCAAACCTGAAAATTTTATCGCAAATGCCCGGCGCTTCGTAGCCCGAAACCCTGATTACGGCTATTCCACCCGATCCTGGCGGGGTAGAAATGGCACAAATGGTTTTTTCGTGCTCTCTATTGCCCTGAATGGGTGAGTTTGATGATAGTTGGTTATCATTTTTTGTATTCATGTTCTGATGGTTTTGGCAACAAAAAGTAAATTAGAAACCAATCAATATAATAACTATCCGAATGCTGTTTTTGTTTTCTCAGCGAGATTTCTTCAGGATTTCTGCTTCAAAATCAAATTCTATCCAAAACGGTTAGAACCAGTTTTTCGATATACGGTTTATAGTCGGTATTGGCTGCTTCCACACGTCTGTTGGCTATAATGCAGCATACGGTCATTGCTTTGTGCCCCATCAGGCGTGCAAGTCCGGCTATAGCCGATCCTTCCATTTCGTAGTTGGTAATTTTGTACTTGCCAAAACTGAAATTTTCGATTCGCTCGTTCAGTTCAGGTTCTGCCAAATCTATCCGAAGTACTCTTCCCTGAGGCCCGTAGAAACCATTTGCTGAAATAGTAACGCCGCGGAGCATATCTTCTTGTCCGATTTTATTCACCAATTCGGCGTCGGCATCTACTACGTAAGGAGCACAAAAATGCGGATTCCATTTCAACTGTTTTTTTACTTCTTCTTCGAACTCCAGATCACAAACTCCATCTCTTCCGGCGTAGAAATTCAGCACACCGTCGAATCCGATTGATTTTTCGGAAATCAGAAAGCTACCCAGCGGAATTTCCGGCTGCATACCGCCCGATGTGCCTATTCTGACCAGATTTAGTTGTCTGAAAAATGGCTTTTCGGTACGGGTTTCCAGGTCGATATTTGCCAGTGCATCCAGTTCGTTTACTACGATATCTATGTTGTCGGTGCCAATTCCTGTTGATACTACCGTCAGGCGTTTACCCTTGTAAGTTCCGGTTATGGTATTGAATTCACGGCTTGATACCGAGCATTCCTGTTCGTCAAAATAGGATGCCACTAAAGCTACACGTCCCGGATCACCGACCAGAATTATTTTATCGGAAATTTGTTCGGGTTTCAGGTGCAGGTGAAATATGCTGCCATCGTCATTGATGATGAGCTCGGAAGGTGGAAAATGTTTCATAATTTATGTTTTTTTCTTAATCCTTGAGTATTTGCTTTTTATTTAATCAATTACAAATATAGCTATTTTTTTGAATAATTATGTTCAGTTTTTGATTATGAGTGTGAAATCTATTAACAGGTTAATTGATTTATATAAGAAAAAAAGAGCCGACCCGTGAGTCAACTCTTTTATTTTTTTTCAAGCAGAGTGAGTTAGCTTATCGTTTCTTGCGGCCGCTTTTAATCAGCGCCTGCTCAAGCAGATATTGTATTTGTCCGTTTGTGCTGCGAAACTCCTCTGCAGCCCACTTCTCAATGGCTTCCATCGTTTCGTGGTCCATGCGCAGTACAAAGTTCTTGGTCCTGTTTTCTTTTTTTTCTGCCACAAAAGATATTTTTTCTAGTTATATAACGTACCTGAATTTATTACAGGTTGAGCGTTTGATTCGCCGCAAAGTACTACCAGCAGATTGCTTACCATGGCTGCTTTCTTCTCGTCATCCAGTTCGATAATTCCGTCTGCAGAAAGTTTATCCAGCGCCATTTTCACCATTCCTACAGCACCTTCCACTATTTTCTCACGAGCGGCAATGATTGCATCGGCTTGTTGGCGCCTTAGCATCACTGATGCAATTTCGGGTGCGTAAGCTATATAATTAATGCGGGCTTCCACCACTTCGATACCAGCTATTTTGAGCCTTTCGTTTATTTGCGCTTCAAGAATTTCATTCATTTCTTCGCCCCCCGAACGAAGTGTAAGCTGGTTTTCGGACTCGGTATACAGCAGGTCATAAGGATACATTCCGGCTACAAATCGCAATGCGGCATCGCTTTGAATCTGCACGAAATTTTCGTAAGCTTTCATTTTTGTGTTTACATTGTCGTATGAGCCCGTTCCGGGAATGGAAGGTGCCATCGAGGCATTGTCAATTTCGAAGGATGCCTTGTAAGTATCCACTACTTTCCATACCACCACCATACCGATCATGATGGGATTACCCGTCTTGTCGTTTACTTTGATTGGTTCTGCGTCCAGATTCCTGGCACGAAGCGTCAGCTTTTTCTTGGCGTAGAAAGGATTTACCCAAAAGAATCCGTTATCTTTCACCGTACCGCGGTATTCTCCGAAGAATACCATGACCCTGGCTTCGTTGGGTTCAATCTGCATAAAACCTCCCCAGAAAATGGTGTTGATGATAAACAACACGGTGCTCAGAATGGCATAAAAGGTGATAGCTCCGGAACTCAGTGTTTGGGAAGATACCGCCCATACAAACAGCAGTACGATGGCAATAAGCAATAATAGATTGAAAATAATCATGGGAATTCCCGGGAGTTTAATTCCGGAAAATTTTCTTTCTTGTATTTCCATTTTTTTATTTTTTTTGTTTAGTATCAAAATAATATCACAAAGATATAGCATTGAATGTTAAAATCCAAATTTTTATCAAAATATTTTTCATCAAATTCATTTTTCGCTAACTTGCGGCCTGTAAAAATTAATCTACTAAATGCAATAAACTTATGAGAATCGTTGAAAAAGTAATTTGGGGCGTCATCGGAGCCGGTAATGTTTGTGAAGTGAAGAGTGTGCCCGGTATGTACAAAACTCCGCATTCTGAAGTAAAAACGGTGATGCGCCGGAATGCAGAAAAAGCAGCAGATTTTGCCCGCAGGCACGGTATCCCGAATTCAACTACCGATGCGGATGTGATTTTCAATGATTCCGACATTAACATTATATACGTTGGTACTCCTCCTGACACTCACTGTGAATACACACTGAGAGCAGCTGCAGCCGGTAAAGCGGTATATGTGGAAAAACCGATGGCAAACAACGCTGATGAATGTAAAAAAATGATAGATGCCTGCATGCGTGCTGAAGTGCCTTTATTCGTGGCTTATTACCGGAGGGCTTTGCCCGGATTCAACAGATTGGGTGAACTAATCCATTCGGGCAAAATAGGTGAGGTGAGGTTTGTAGAGATTGAAATGTGGCGTGCACCCCGTTCATACGATCTTAATACCGACGGAAACTGGCGCGTATTTCCCGAAATATCCGGTGGAGGACATTTCCACGATTTGGCTTCTCACCAGCTGGATTATCTGGATTCGCTTTTCGGACTCGTTACGCAAGCTAAGGGTATAGGAGTGAATCAGGCAGGGTTGTATCCGGCCGACGATCTTGTAGCAGGTACGTTCGTTTTTGAAAACGGAGTGTGCGGAAGCGGTATGTGGTGTTTTACAGCCGATAAAAGTTCTGAAAAGGAAACCATTACTATCCTCGGAAGTAAGGGGCATCTGCATTTCAATACTTTCGGAAGTCCGCTCGAAATTCATATTACCACGTCCGAAGGCTCTGAGCTAATCGAAATTGAACATCCCGACCATATTCAACAACCACTTATTCAGACAGTTGTAAATGAGTTGCGCGGTATCGGAACCTGTCCGAGTACAGGAATAACCGCGGCAAGGACAACCGGAGTGATGGAGAAAATAACATCCCGTATTGAATTGACTGTGAGGTAATGATGAAAAATGCTTAAACAAATATCCCCGAACCGGGAGATAATTTGACGCAAAAAAAAAGAGGCTGTCTCAAAATGAATTTTTGCTTTCTTTTTGAAAGCAAAAGTCGGCTTCGAAGTTAGATATAGTAATGTTATATTGCTAAATACTGCATTT
>SAAL01000081.1 GCA_009929445.1 Bacteroidia bacterium | reverse complement strand
AATAGGAAGAGGATATAGAAAAACAGAAAACTTTAGAATTGCAATCCTGTTTTTTCATGGTAACTTAAACATGATTTCACAGGAAATCCAGTAGAACCTCTTTTTTTTCAGAAATACATATATCAATCATTATCAAATCTTTACCACTAAAAAAAAAATCTGAGTTCAAAAAAATCATCTGTAAGAATATCCTCCGCTAACCGGTATTATTTCCCCGTTGAAATAGTTGTTCTCTATAATCATTTTATATACCTGAGCCAGTTCGTCGGGACTACAAAAACGTCCTAAGGCTATCTTGTTTTCAATATTTTTCCTTATTTCGGCGGGTTTGTTTTTCTGCCAGTCGGTATCCACGAAGCCTGGTGCTACAGCGTTGACCCTGATGCTGAATGGTTGCATAAACTTCACCAGATTTTTCACCAATGCATGTACTGCCGATTTGGATACTCCGTAGGCAAGTGATACAGAATGAGCATACTCACCCATCAGCGAACCTGTAAACAGCACGTTTCCACCCTTATCTATCCGGTGAACAATGCGTTGTAGCAGGAATACGGGAAAATGAAGGTTGGCAAAAAAAGTTTGTTCCCATTCGTCGATAGTCAGACTCTCGAAGGGTGTTCGGCAAGTGATACCTGCATTGAAAACAACTGAAAACAAACGGATATTGTGTTCGGCGAGGAAGTCATCGAGTATGTCAATCGATTTTTTTTCAGTGATATCGGCTTTCACCACCATCACCGATTTTTTGCCTGCCTGGTGTAACTCCATGCGTGCTTTTTCTGCTTGATGAAAATCCGAACCATAAGTCAGTATGACATTATATCCTGCTGTAACCAGGCTTTTGGCAACCGCAAAACCAATGCCTTTAGTTCCACCGGTTATCAGTATGTTTTTTTCCATTTAAAAATTTTAATCATATATTCACACTAAAATGCGACTTGTGTTTGCAACATGCATTTCGACATTTTCTTAAGTGTGGCAAAGATAATTATTTTTTCATGAATGTAACAATTTTGTAATATTAAAAGGTGTTGTGCTCAATCCGAGAAAATATCATGAACAGTTTTTGGGTTCTATAAAATTATCACATAAAAAAAAACGAACTGCATGTTGCAATGATTACGGAATAACCTGTATTTTTGCATCGCGTTTTTTCAATATGTAATACCGGGTCAGTTAAGATTTTTTAGCTATGAATACATTCAAATCATCATCCGGTTTGAAAAAGAAGATTTTTGGTTTTACTCCGAATGTCTTTTATACGGGCGTTGTTAGTTTTCTCACAGATACTTCTGTAAAAATGGTCTATTCGGTTATGCCGATGTTTCTGTTATCTATCGGAGCATCCAAAACGAGTCTTTCGCTCATCGAAGGCATTGCTGAAAGCACCGCATCGCTGCTTAAGGCATTTTCGGGATACTGGAGCGATAAAATTGGGAAAAACAAACCTTTTATGCTGATTGGTTACGGACTTTCGGCGCTTGTTATGCCACTTTACGCTGCGGTGGTGAGTCCGCTGCATGTGCTTTTGCTTCGATTTACAGAGCGCTTGGGTAAAGGCATCCGGACTGCTCCACGCGATAGTCTGGTAGCCGGTTCTGTGGAAAAAAACGAAACCGGAAAAAGTTTTGGTTTGCACAAAGCAATGGACAACAGCGGAGCCATACTCGGTCCGTTGTTGGCATTTTTGATACTTTCCATGAAGCCGGATGATTTTCGATTTATATTTCTGCTGGCAGGAATTCCCGGAATTTTAGGAGTTATTGTATTGATTTTTGGGATAAAGGAAGCAAAGAAGAATAAGGAAAGTCTGCTCCAAAAGTTCAGATTTCAGGATTACCCAAAACGGTTTTATCTGTTTCTGGGAATAATTTTTATTTTTACACTTGGAAATTCTACCGATGCGCTTTTGATTGTAAAAGCCAATGAAGTGGGCATAAAAGTGACTTTCATTCCGTTGGTTTACCTCATTTCAAGTGTAGTCTCCGTGTTTCTGGCCATTCCTCTGGGTACACTGTCTGATAAAATCGGGCGGGAAAAATTGCTGATATTCGGATTTATGGTTTATGCGGTGGTTTATTTCGGATTTGGAATTACAGGTGATATTTATACCATCATTGCTTTGTTTGGCTTGTACGGAGTTTATTCTGCATCAACCGACGGAATTCAGAAAGCGCTGGTTTCCGATTTTACCGACAGGAATAAAAAAGGAACCGCAATGGGTCTTTACAACGCTTTGCTTGGAGTTACGCTGCTGCCCGCCAGTTTGATTGCCGGTGTACTTTATGATAAAGTCAATTCAAGCATTCCTTTCTATTTCGGAGCAACGACAGCAGTAATTTCAGCCATTTTGATGGTGATTTTTGTAGTAACAAAACCAAAAGTTAGTGTTAAGTAGCTGCTAACTTCAGTTAGCTGCTACTTAGTCACTTCAAACCGCCATAATTTATTTTTCCACTCTCCGGCATAATCCACGCCTACCCTGGGTTTAGCATTAAAATCCGGATTTTCATCGCTATCTTCAATCCAAATCCTTTCAGAAATCTCTAAATCCTCTCCGTAAAATGTTTTATCAATTTTGAGCTGGCGCCCCACCCTGCCCGAGCCTTTTATTTCATCGATTCCACAAATCAGTACTGCCTGGGCATTATTCTCGGTACCGGCAACCACATTCAGCATCCAGTACATGCCATAAATCAAATAAACGTATATTTTCCCACCGCCGTGAAACATCACTTCGGTACGCGTTGTGCGTCCCTTACTGGCATGACAAGCCCTGTCTTCACTACCACAGTAGGCTTCAGTTACTGTAATTTGGTAATGCTTTATTGTTCCGTCATCAAACACCCGTACCAGCGTTTTTCCCAATAATTGTTGTGCCATCTCAACAGCACCCAGCGTGTAAAATTGTTTATTCAATCGTTTCATAAAGGCAAAATTAATCTTTTAATTCCAAACATTGCACAATTGAAGAAAAACAGTAAATTTGCAATTACAACTTGAAATTATTCACTTTTTTCTAAAAAAAAATACAGCGATATGTTTGACAATCAACACCGTTCGTTTGTGGCAATTAACGACGAAAAAGAAATCTGTTTTATCCCGAAAATGGCTAACCGCCACGGATTGATTACCGGAGCCACCGGTACAGGTAAAACGATTAGTTTACAAGTACTTGCAGAAACTTTCAGCAATATGGGGGTACCCGTTTTCGCCGCAGATATGAAAGGCGACCTCTCAGGAGTGGCCAAAGTGGGCGGAAACAAAGAAAGTGTGACAAAACGTGTGACACAGTTCAAGCTGGCTGAAAAAGGTTTCGAATACAAATCCTGCCCGGTACAATTCTGGGATGTATTTGGAGAACAGGGACATCCCGTCAGAACCACGGTTTCTGAACTCGGACCGCTGCTCCTGGAGCGTTTGCTAATGCTCAACGAAACACAGGGAGCCGTACTTTCATTGATTTTCAAAATAGCTGACGAAAATGATTTATTGCTTATCGACCTGAAAGACCTGCAAAAAATGCTGCAATATGTGGGCGACAACAGAGCACAATTCACCACTACATACGGAAACATATCCACACAAAGTGTTGGATCTATTCAGCGCAACCTGGCCCGGCTGGAAGCTGAAGGTGGAGAGATGTTTTTTGGCGAACCGGAATTGAATATCAGCGATTTGATCAAAACCGACAACCGCGGAAAAGGTATTATCAATATTCTGGCTGCCGATAAACTGATGAATTCACCCCGGATTTATACCACGTTCCTGCTTTGGCTGCTTTCCGATTTGTTTGAAAATCTGCCCGAAGTAGGCGATCTGGAGAAACCGAAACTGGTATTTTTCTTTGACGAAGCACACATGCTTTTCAACGACATGCCGAAGGTATTGCTCGAAAAAGTGGAGCAAATCATTCGTTTGATACGTTCCAAGGGTGTAGGCGTGTATTTTATTTCTCAAAATCCGGCCGACATACCCGATAACATTTTAGGTCAGCTTGGCAACCGCATACAGCATGCACTGCGAGCCTACACACCCAACGATCAGAAAGCCGTAAAAGTGGCAGCTAACACATTCCGTGCAAACCCGAAATTTGATACTGAAACTGCTATCACAGAACTTGGCACCGGCGAAGCGCTGGTTTCTTTTCTGGATGAAAAAGGGGCACCAAATCCGGTAGAACGTGCATTTGTACTTCCGCCCGAGGGTCAGATAGGACCTGTGACACCCGAAGAACGGACACGAATTATTCAGTCATCATTGCTTTATGGCATTTACGAAAAAGAAGTGGACCGGATTTCTGCTTTCGAAATCATTTCGGAACGAATGAACGCCGACGATTTGCAGAAACAGCAACTGGAAGAACAAAAACAACTTGAAATTCAACGCCGGGAGCAGGAAAAAGCTGAACGTGAAGCAGAAAGGCAGAAACGAGCTGCAGCAAAAGACGATGTTTTCGGCGGATTGCTTAAGGATGTAGGACGTACAGTAGGAAGACAAATGACTTCCCAACTAGGCAGAAACATCACCAGAACAATTTTGGGAGCTTTTTTTGGAAAGAAAAGATAATCACCGGAGTCGTTTTTTCTTAAATAATTTTCATTCTTCAACGCACCGGTTTTTTTCGGTGTGTTGTTTTTTTAGACAAACAATAAATCTTTTTTTTTCAATGCGAAAAATAAGTAATCTGATTTTGATACTGATTCTGAGTATTGTAGTAAATATTCAAAAAGTAAGTGCACAGCAATTTGCATCCGGTGCCGACGTAAGCTGGCTTACAGAAATGGAATCTGCGGGCAAAAAGTTTTATTCCACCGACGGTATTCAGACCGAATGCATGTCGTTACTTCAATCGTATGGCATGAATGCTGTCAGGCTCAGGGTATGGGTAAATCCGGCCAACAACTGGTGCAATGCTGCCGATGTACTCGTAAAAGCACGCCGGGCCAGCGACCTTGGAATGCGAATCATGATTAATTTTCATTACAGCGATTCCTGGGCCGATCCCGGCAAACAATTCAAACCTGCTGCATGGGCCAAGCTCGACCTGAACGGGCTGAAAACTGCCGTAGCCAACCACACAAAAGACGTACTGAACCTGCTTAAAAACAACAATATAACCCCGGAATGGGTGCAGGTAGGCAACGAAACGGGTAATGGCATGCTTTGGGATACCGGAAAAGCATCCGTGAGCATGGCCAACTACGCAGCACTGACTACTGCGGGCTACGATGCAGTGAAAGAGATTTTCCCCTCAGCCAAAGTCATTGTTCATGTTCATAATGGCTACGACAACGGTTTATTCCGGTGGCTATTCGACGGGCTGAAAAACAACGGAGGCAAATGGGATGTGATAGGTATGTCGCTTTATCCCGGCTGGTATACGGTAAAAAACGACTGGGCAGCCGCCAACACAGCCTGCCTGGCAAACATGAACGACATGGTAAGCCGCTATAACAAGGAGGTGATGGTAGTGGAATGTGGCATGAGCTGGGATATGGCAGCTACCTGCAAAAACTTTCTGACCGACCTGATAGCCAAAACCAAAAGCGTATCCAATGGAAAAGGGCTCGGAGTTTTCTACTGGGAACCTCAATCATACGGACAGTGGAATGGCTACACCCTGGGTGCTTTTGACAACAGCGGCAAACCGACCGTAGCTCTGGATGCTTTCAGAAACAGCACCGGGATGGATCAGGTAACTGACAACATGCTGAAAATTCTTTACAGCAAAGCTACAAAAAGTATAATATTTGGTGAAACGCTGAAATCGGTAAGTATAATCAACGCTGAAGGAAAACTCATCCTGATTCGTGAAAATACAAATAAGCTGAGCACTCAGCAACTTTCAGCCGGGATTTACGTTATAAAAGCAGCATCTCATTCAGGTGAAAAACTAATCAGGAAAATTGTTATTAATTAGTTCTTACCCATCTTTTTTTAAAAAAATAAGAAAACTAAACGCAACAACATAAATAACATAAAAAAAGATGAAAACTAAAACAAAAACACTTATGGCACTACTAATTGTGGGTCTTACATTGCCGTTTCTGTCCTGTTCGAGTATTCCGAAAGGAGTAAAAGCTGTAGATAATTTCGAAAAAGATAAGTACCTGGGTAAGTGGTATGAAATTGCCCGGTTCGATTTTCGCTTCGAACGAAACATGAACAACACCACTGCGAATTATTCGCTCAACGAAAATGGTACGATTAAAGTTGTAAACCGCGGATTTAACTACAAAAAACAAGAGTGGACAGAAGCCAGAGCTAAAGCAAAATTCGTGGGCAAAGAAGACGTAGCCATGCTGAAAGTGTCGTTTTTCGGCCCTTTCTATTCGGGCTACAACGTGATAGCGCTGGATAAAGATTATAAATATGCACTCGTTTCGGGGCAAAGTCTGGATTATTTGTGGATTTTATCGCGCACAACCACCATCCCGGACGATGTGAAGCAGCAATACCTGAAACTGGCTTCAGACCTTGGTTATAAGACCGAAAATCTGATTTGGGTAGAACACAATAAAAACTGACATTGAATTTTTTATCCGGTATTAAACTCTTTTTCCAGGTGAAAAATTATCATCAACCTGTTTTTCATTTCTTCTGAACACCTAATAAGTTCAGAAAAGTTCAGAAAAAAAACGGAGTCGGCTTTCACAAGCTGACTCCGTTCATTTAGCTACAATTTTGAATTGAACTTATTTTTTTCCTTTTGTATGGCGGGCATTTAATTTTTCAATTACATCTGAAGTAATATCATAACCTTTTCCGGCATACAGGATATTATCATTGGCTGTATTGCTTATAATCATCTGATACTTACCATCTTTGTTATATACTTTAAGAAATGCATTGATAGTATCACGCAGCTGCTCGCTCATTTTCTGCTGCTGTTCCATCAGTTGCTGCGAAAGATTTGCTTCCATTTTTTGCAGATCCTGCTGTTTTTGTACAATATTGCGCTGTGCTTCTTCAGCTCTCTCACGACTCAGAAATGCCTGATTTTCAAGTTTGCGGTTGAATTCATCCATTTCTGTCTGAAGCTGGCGTGCTCTGGAATTTAAGGTTGCTCTTGAGCTTTCCTGCTTGCTGATTAGCACTTCGTTTGCATTTTTGGCAAATGTGTAGTTCAAAAGCAGCGAATCGATATTGATATATGCCAAAGGCAATTTTTCAACAACAGCCGAATCGCCTTTTTTTGTAACAACCGGAACAGTACCGCTATTCTTTTTTCCAAGCACAAGTGCAAACAAAACAATTACAGCTATCAGTAAAATACCATTTAAAATAAGTGAGAGATTCTTCATTTTGTTTATTAATCTATTTCATTAATTATTTTAGAAACGTCTATTTTTCGCAGATTATTCTTCTGAGCTTCTGCATCCTGCGATGTTGCGCAACTTACTCCTCTGTCTTTCATGGCTTTGCTCCCACCGATGTGAATATTTGGAAATTTACCGTTTTTTGACAGGAATATCCTGAAACCCAGTAAAAAAACCGCCAGAAAAACAATAACGATAGTGAATAAAACAGCTGCCAGAAGGTCCATAATTGATAATTGAATTTATCGGTCGCAAAGATAATTGTTTTGAAACATATTAAATGAATAGGTATCCAATTTTTAGAAAAATGAATGTTTGAATCGGCGTTTTTAACTTTTGTTAAAACAGACAGGCACTAAAAAACCGAAAGTTGTAAATTGCTTTCGGTTTTTTCGGTTATGCAACATATTATGACTAATAGAAATTAATACCTGGACGAAACCACGTTCCAGTCCACCAGTTCCCAGAGTGCAGCTACATAATCGGCTCTACGATTCTGGTAATCAATATAATAAGCGTGTTCCCACACATCAAAGGTAAGCAGTGGAGTGAGTCCGGAGGTGAGTGGATTTCCGGCATTGCTTTCTTTTACTATGTCGAGTCCGCCGTCGGCAGTTTTCACCAGCCAGGCCCATCCTGAACCGAATACTGCAACTGCAGATTTGTTGAATTCGGCTTTAAAATTATCCAGCGAACCGAATTTTTCGTCAATAGCTTTAGCCAGTTCTTCCGATGGTTTGCTTCCTTTTTCGGGAGTGAGCGATAGAAAATAGAAGTTGTGATTCCAAATCTGAGCGGCATTGTTGAAAACCGGACCACTTGATTTTTTCACGATTGTATCCAGATCGGCATTTTCAAATTCAGTGCCTGGAATGAGTCCGTTGAGGTTGTTCACGTAAGTTTGATGATGTTTACCATAGTGAAACTTTATAGTTTCTTCACTAATTACCGGCTCCAGCGCGTTGTGAGCATAGGGCAGTTGGGGCAATGAGAAATTCATAATAATTGTATTTTTTTTAGTTAATAATGAGTTTTACAAGTATCGGTTAAACACTGAGATTATAGTTTTTGTTTATCTCTAATATGTAAAATTTGCAAAAATCAGCTTTATTTGTTGGGAATAAACAAATTTCTTTTCATCTTTGTAGTCTAATAAAATTTTAAGTTTAAAAAAAAAGATATGAAAAAAGTTTTAGGTTTAATGTTGCTGGCTGCAGTTGTTTTAGCAGGTTCAACATCTTGCAAGTCAAAGCAAAAAGTAGTTAACATCTCAGGATCGGATATTGAAGCTGCCGAAACAAAACCGGTAACCCAGCCTGTGGTAGTAGAAGAAATCGAAAGTAAAGAAACCACAAGAGGCGAAAAATTCAATCTGGCAGACGGCGAAACCAACAGCGCTGCTTTTAATAAAAAATTCCATGTGGTAGTAGGAAGTTTTGGAGTGCAAAACAACGCCAAAAACCTTCAACGCACACTGAACAGCGAAGGCAACAGTGCCATCGTGGTAGTTAATGAGCAAGGAATGTTTCGGGTGCTCATTGCATCTTACGATGAATATGCTCAGGCACGTAACCGGATAAGCCAGATTAGCAACCGTTTTCCGGATGCATGGGTGCTGATACAGAAATAAATTACACAGAACACTCTAACAAACGGCTTTGTAACTAATACAAGGTCGTTTGATTTTTTAAAATTTCTTAAACAGATGGCATTCATTTACCTGGGATTAGGAACCAATCTGGGAGATAAAGTACAAAATCTGAATACGGCTATTCAAAAAATAGGTATTGAGATAGGTGACGTGTGGAATGTTTCGGCCTTCTACCCATCCAAAGCCTGGGGTTACAGTTCCGAAAACAATTTTCTGAATGCGGTCATTCTGGTGAGCAGCCAGCTGACACCGCCGGAGGTTTTAACAAAAACCAAACAAATTGAAAAAAAGATGGGACGTACAGAAAAGCCGGATAACAAATACCACGACAGAATCATTGACATTGACATCCTGATGTACGACAACCTGACAATCAGTTTGCCCAACCTTCAGATTCCACATCCGTGGATGCATCAAAGAGATTTTGTGCTGAATCCGCTGGAGGAAATTGCACCCGGTCTGATTCATCCGGTACTGAACGAAACAATTGCCTCGCTAAATTCAAAACTGAAAAAAGAAAAAGAAAAAACGCAATAGCCTATTCCTGATTGTCTTCATCCGAATCAGCTACTGTATCAACCGCGGCATGATATTCATCGAGAATTTGTCTGGCTTTTTCTACATCTTTTTCAAAAACCATGAGTTCAATACCACGCTCCTTGTCATCGAAAATGGGGAAAACTCCCACCACAGTATCGTCGTTGTAAATACATTCAATACCATTCGTCTTGAGCACGTTTTGGTCTATTTCGGCTTCAATCACTGTTTCATAAAATTTCACTGATACCAGTTTATCTTCTTCCATAGTTTTGTTTTTTTATGTTTTGTTAGTTTCAAATTCAGTCAATGATATAACATTTGCAGCTTGTTTTTTGTTTCAATTCAAATTCAGTATATGTCATTCTATTCAAAACACAAATCAAAGATACGAACAATCCGGCGAAAATTCGTTCTGCTGCTTCTTTTCCCGCCATTGCTGCTTATTATTTTTATTTTCAGAATAGTTCCGATAAGGTGTGTGCGATCCTTTGCCTCATTATCGGGGAAATATTTTTACCGGTTTGCCACCAAATCACGCGAATGGGCTCTTGCCAATCTGGAGCGTATTTACGGAGATACGCTTGCAGAAAATGAGCGAATCGGTATTGCAAAAGCATCATTTACTGAAATACTTACGGGATTTTTCGATTACATGGCATACTCGCACGTGAAAGATGCGTCCCGGTATTTCCGGCTGATTGAAGTGGACGGTGAGGAGCATTTGCGTAATGCATACCACAGAGGTAAGGGTGTGATTTGCCTCATTCCTCACATGAGTTCCTGGGAATTTGCAGCCATCACACCACCTATGCTGGGTTATGCAACCTCTGCAGCCAGCCAGTCCATGAAAATGAGTCTGCTCGAAAAACTGATTGTGAAGTTTAGGAGCAGCCGGGGGATGAAAAATATTACCCGCCAGGGCTCATATCAGGCATTGACTGAAGCTCTCAACAAGGGAGAATGCCTGATACTGATGACCGATCAGGACACCCGCGTGAAAGGAATATTTATGGATTTTCTCGGATATCCGGCATATACGCCTCTGGGTGCATCGCGGCTACTAGCTGATACGCAGGCAGCGCTTGTACCCATGGCAATGACCCGAAAAGAGGATGGAAACTACCATTTTTTAATCTTCCCTGAAATCCCGACAATCCGGACAGATAATCCGGAAGCTGATTTGCAGGCAAACACCGGGAATCAGAATAAATTCTACTCCGAAATAATCCGAAAATATCCCGCGCAATGGGTGTGGATGCACCGAAGGTGGAAAACCACACCCGAATCACTCGCCGCAACATTGAAAGCACGAAAGGAATCAACACAAAATAAATAAGATATTTTTTGTTAACTTTGCACATTATTATTTTGAAAAAAATGGACGAGAATCAACTCATATATTCAAAACCTGTGATAGAGTTTGCTACGGTGGTAGCAGAATCATGTCTGTTTCTGGAACGTGCCGAAGAACATACCAAAACCGATTTTATCACCACAGCCACCAGACTGCTTCCACTGCTGTACCTGAAAACTTCATTGCTGGACCTTCCGGAAGATGAATCGGAAGGAAACATCGAACGATTTGTAACAGAAGATGATTATCTGTTCGTAAAAAATCAGATAGAGCGTCTGCTGGGAGCCGACGACAGTTTTCTGGAAGTATTTCATCCGGATATGCCCTACAGCGATACGCCCATTGCTGCTTTCGTTTCCGAAAATCTGGCCGATATCTATCAGGAAATCAAGGATTTTGCTGCAAATTTCCAAATCGGTGAGTCCGAAATCATGACTGCTGCGTTAGCGGCATGCCTGTCAGCTTTTGCCGAACATTGGGGCCAGAAACTGCTCAACGCCCTCAGGGCTTTACATTCGGTGAAATACAGTGAAAACTTCGGTGAGGAGGAAACAGACGACAACCTCGATCCAAAAGAGTACAGAAAGCTCAACAGGGATAGTTTCCTTAAATTCCAGAGTGAAGATTAATTGCCCGTAAAAAATGTTCCGACCCACCATTACAAAAGAAGAAGTCAACCAGCTGCCGATTGTCGAGTTTTCCGGAAAAATCATACTGGTAGATACCCCCGAAAAGGAGGAAAAAGCCATTAATGAATTGTACAAAGCAACTATAGTTGGCATTGACACAGAAACAAGGCCATCGTTCAAACGGGGTGTGCTTCATAAAGTATCACTCATGCAATTCGCTGACGATCAGACATGTTACCTTTTCCGCCTGAATACAATCGGCTTTTCCGAAAAACTAATTGCTTTTTTATCCGATAAAGAAATCATTAAAATCGGATTATCACTTCGCGATGATTTCAACGGGCTGGCCAGGCAAAAGAAATTCAAACCCGAGGGATTCGTGGACATACAGAATATTGCCAAAGAATACGGAATTCTGGAACTGAGCCTTCAGAAAATTTACGCCATCCTTTTCGGCCTGAAAATATCAAAGTCACAACGACTTACCAACTGGGAAAATCCCACCCTGACTGAGCAACAACAACGTTACGCTGCGACTGATGCCTGGGCTACCCTGCAAATCTACCTACGGTTAACAACCGAGAAAAAACTGACTATAAAAGAACAGGTAGAACTTAAAGCCGGCCTGAACACCGAACAGAAACCACTTAGCCAACAGCAAAACAAATGATAATCATCAAGTTAAAACCAAAAAAAGAAGAAAGTCTGCTGCGTTTTCATCCCTGGGTTTTCTCGGGAGCCATTCAGACCATTAACGGAAAACCATCCGAAGGAGAATTGGTAGAAGTAGTTGATAATCAAAATAATTTTCTGGCTATCGGACATTACCAGATTGGCAGTATTGCTGTTCGTATCGTAACATTTATGAAAGAGGAAATCAACAACGATTTCTGGAAAAATAAAATAAAACAAGCTTACATCCTGCGCTGTGAGCTGGGTTTGGTAAATCCACCCCAAAACAACACCTTTCGCTTGATTCATGGTGAAGGCGATAATCTGCCCGGACTGATTGTAGATGTTTATGATGATACGGCCGTGCTTCAAGCGCATTCAGTAGGTATGCACATGATGCGCGAAACACTGGCAAAATCCATGGTAGAAATCGTTCCGGCAGTAAAAAACGTTTTTTATAAGTCGGAAACTACCCTCCCTTTTCATGCGCCGATTGAAAAAGAGGACGGTTATCTGATTGGCAAGGCCAATAAGTCTTTCAACGCGATTGAGAATGGGCTGGAATTTTCGGTAGATTGGCTTAAAGGACAAAAAACCGGTTTTTTCGTGGATCAGCGGGAGAACAGAATCTTGTTGGAGAAATACTCCAGGGGAAAAAACGTGCTGAACATGTTTTGCTACACCGGCGGTTTCTCCGTGTATGCATTGCGTGGCGGAGCCAGTCTGGTTCATTCTGTGGATAGTTCCGCAAAAGCCATCGAACTAACCGACAAGAATATCCGTAGAAATTTCCCCGAAGCAACCAATCACCAATCTTTTGCAGAAGATGCATTTAAGTTTTTCGGTGATAAAAGGGCTGATTATGACCTGATAATACTGGATCCTCCGGCGTTTGCCAAGCACCGCGATGCTGTCCGCAATGCTTTGAAAGGATATAAACGGCTGAATCTAAAAGCATTGCAGCAAATCAAGCCCAATTCCATCCTGTTTACTTTTTCCTGTTCGCAGGTAATTTCCAGGGACCAGTTCCGTTTGGCAGTTTTCAGCGCTGCCGCTGAGGCTAAGCGAAATGTCCGCATTCTGCACCAACTCAGCCAGCCCGCCGACCACCCGATTAATATTTACCACCCGGAGGGAGAATACCTGAAAGGGCTGGTGCTGTATGTAGAATAACGGGGGAGTTTTTTTTCAACACAGTAAAATTATTGTTGAAAAATGACCTAATTTAACTTTTTTAATTATTTTTAACGCAATTATCGCCTTTTAAATTTGAAAAACAAAAATGAATGCATAAATTTGCATCCCGTTTCCTGTTAAAACAATATAAACATTTAATACCATTCATACTTGCCTATTGCCTAAGATTACTTGATAACCCCAAAAATTTAAGTAATGAACAATTTAAGTCAACTAACCGACGACGATTTGGTGAAGTTGTATGAAAAAGGCAATAATTCAGCTTTTGAAGTAATATTAAACAGGTATAAATCCCGTGTTTTTACCTATATTTTTCTTATAGTCCGAAACAAGGAACTCACCGAAGATATTTTTCAGGAAGCTTTTATCAAGGCAATTTCTACAATTCAACAAGGTCGTTATGTTGAATCCGGCCGATTCCTGGGCTGGATAAACCGTATTGCACATAATCTGATCATCGATCATTTCCGCAGAGAAAAAAATGAGAACACATTTTCGACAGACAGTTTGGAATACGATTTCGTAAACAATTCCAAATACTCCGAGAAAAGTTTCGAGGATGTGATCAACAACGAGCAAGTGCTTCAGGATATAGTTCATCTGGTCAATTACCTCCCTTCCTCACAACAGGAAGTAGTACGGATGCGTTTTTTTGAAGATCTGAGTTTCAGGGAAATAGCCGAACGTACAGATGTAAGCATCAATACAGCACTCGGACGTATGCGGTATGCACTGATGAACATGCGAAAAATTGCGAGTGAAAACAATGTTCAGCTTGAAATGAAATAATTTTTTTGCGTAAAAAAAAAACAGGGTAAAATATACTATAATTTGAATAAAAGCGTTTGATGATTATAAAACATATCAAATGCCTATGCAAAAAGATTTTACCCCTGTTATTTCAACTCAATCGTCACATTTTCAGGAAATTCCGGAAATCATAGAGACTGAACCAAGCGAATCAACCCTGAACAAAATCATGCAGTATGCTGCCTCATACCGAGTTGAAAAAGTCTCTGACGACGAATTTATCGATTATTTCTTAAATTAACTGAAAAAGAGAGTAAAAAAAAATTACTCTCTTTTTTTTAGGAAATGCATTGATAAATATTCTATTGTACAATAGTCTGATAATCAAACACAAAAAAATAGCTGAGAAACAAATAAGAATTGTTAAAAAAACGGATTTTTCATCAAATTTCTTGACTATTATATAACTTTGCACACTGAAAACCTCAAAAATCAAAGAAATGAAAAAATCCAAACTCCTCCTATTGGGCTTTTTGCTCCTGTCATTTACATTCAGCAGCGCCCAGGTACTGCAATTTACACCTTACGACGAGCTTCCTGAATTAAACAAATCCTACAAACCGACTTATTCCGACGATATGCCCGAATGGGGAAAAATGCTGTATTCCTATCCCATTAATTTCGATGTGATAGATCGGGCATTCGTGAAGTGGGAAGCAGCCAACAAGGATAAAAAAACTCCATTGATGCGCTATTATAAAATCTGGCGCAAAGCAATCACACCCTATGTGGGAGCTGATGGCGAAATAGAAACACCGGATGTAAAACTCATTAACCAAAATCTGATCAGGTTTCAGACTCAATCACTACAACCCCGACGCGCACCCGCTGCAGCAAATTCATCAAACTGGACCTTCTGGGGTCCGAAAGAAACGTACTGGCTGAACGAAAGCGGAAGTGCCACAGTTCCCAAAACAGCTCCATGGCAAGCAAATGTATATTCTTTCGATGTAACAGATAAAAATCCCAATTTACTTTACGCAGGAACTGAAACAGGCTTTATCAACAAAACTACCGATAAAGGTAAAAACTGGGAACTAAAAGGCACGAACTATCCTTTCGGAGGTGGTGCCGGGGCTATAGCCATACATCCTGTAAATCTTGACACAGTACTTGTAGGTGCCGGTACCGCTATTCACATAACAATGAATGGTGGCGAAACCTGGAAAAGAACAATAAGTTCAGTAGGAGGAATTAACCGCATGAAATATGATTATAACAATCCAGACAAAGCAATTGCTTGTTCGTCAAATGGTATTTACTATTCCAACAATAGTGGAATCAACTGGTATAAAAGCGTGAATACTGACACCTGGGATATAGAATACAAACCCGGTCAAAGCGATACTTTATATGCTTTAACAAAAAATTCGGCTAATAAATTTATCTTTATCCAATCTGTAAATGGTGGAAAAAATTTCAGTACAGTTACCAACTTTCCGGATACATTAATCAACCATTCTGGTGGGTTGCTGGCAGTAACTCCGCATGATCCTGATATAGTGCTGGCAATCGTACTGGCTAAAAACATGAACAACCGTCCATTTATTTATCAGGGAACCAACAAACAGGGTAACTGGACATGGATTCGCAAATTTGTAGGATCCGACGCTTCTTTCACAAGCAATGCACTTACCAGCGGACAAGGATATTTTGATCTCGTTCTTGAAATTTCACCTGTAAATAAAAACATTCACTACTGACCGACAAAAAAATGATTTAGCAAAAAGGGAAGCCATCTAAGCGATAACTTCCCCCGATATAGTACTTTTGTTTTTCCACAAACATATAG
>SAAL01000179.1 GCA_009929445.1 Bacteroidia bacterium | reverse complement strand
CAAGGCGAATATTTGTTCGGCAAGCATGGCAATCCTCCTGAGGGAGGGCTATCCAAACTGGGCGAGGTCGGTCAATTCCACATTAAACGTCGAAGAACCAAAAATTTGTTGCGGAAGCGACTGAATAACTCGACAGACTCCATTACAAAAAGAGTTAATGTCGTGGCCGGAAAAACTTGGGCGGCCTCAAAATGGTCTGGAGATATGCTTAAAAATAACAAGTATTACTTTTTAATATGGCTCAAAAACCTCTCAATAATGAGCTCAATTTCACCGGAAAGAACTTTCAAAACATAGTCATCATTTTTTAGTTCAAAATCATACTTTTTTTCTAAATAGTTCTTGATCAGAATATTCATATCCTCATCATCTTTTCTCATTTTATCCGCATATTTTTCTCCAAAAACAATATAATTCAGATCCAAATTATATTGTTTTGCGATCAGAATCGCCCACGGTGCCGGGAAAGTGTTCCCGGTTTTTTGTTTCGACACTGAGGCACTCGATATCCCCAGAAACTCCGCGAGGTTCGTCGATGTCTTCAAATCCGTCTGCTCGGAAATTCGTCGAAAAATGTCTTCGAACACCAAATCCATTCCTGCTCGACTCATCTAGCCCTCCAGATTTTCACCTTTTTTCTAAATAAAATTAGAAAAGATCTAAATAATTTAAGGATTTTAAAAAATATGGTTCGAGAAATTGCAACTATTTTAAAATTTAACTTGACAAAATCAACTTTAATCTATACACAACACTCTCATAAGTCAATTTTGTTAACCAAAATCAAACAGGAGATTTCCTATGAGCATGAACGGAAAAGACAAGACCCTCGTCCCCTTTGGCAAGTACGCCGGGCAGCCGCTCGAAATTCTCTTGGCCGACAAGTCCTATTGTGCCTGGCTGGTTGGCCAGGCCAGCATTCGTGAGCAGTATCCCGAGTTGTGCAATCTGGTATTCAGTGAACATGGAAGCTGCCTCAAAACGCCCAACCACAACAGAATGCAGGCCGAATATGTGGGTGAAGAAGTGGGCCTGAAATTGTCCTACATGATCCACCCGGATATTTTCACTCACGACAAAGAATACTATGTAAAGCGCGTTGATGAATACTTCGCCGACAAGTTGCCTATCGTCAAATCGGTATGTGAACGCATGAACAACAGAATTTCTGAGATCGGTAAAATGGCGACAGAAGTATCTGCAATGTCAAAAAAATGGGATTTGTACGGACAAAAGTCCTTTGCTATCCCCGTTTCTCCGTTCAAAAAGTACATGGATGGAAGAGAACAGGAAGAATATGTGTTCAAAAATCCTGTAAGCTTGATCGTCAACGATCCGGAAGAGCTTTACCAAAAGACCATTCAGGACTTTGACTTGTTTTACGCCTTTTTTGATGAATTCAGATCGTACTTGAGCACCTCGCAGTTCAAGCATATCAATTCATCTAAGCTGTCATTCGAAAAAAAGTACAATGATGTTACCATTGAAATCGATTACCATGAAGAAATAAAGCCAAAGTTTTCATCACGCGTTGAGAAATTCTTCGAACGTGCCTTGTTCAGAAACACATCTAGCAGTAATGTAACAAGCAATGTCCCGGATTTCCTGCATGCAGAGTGGCGTTACAAAAACCCACAAATAACCAGCAAACTGAACTATATCGAAATCAAGCCAACCATTGGTGATGATTATCACACGGTTCTGAACCAGATTTTGAACCGCAGGGATATGAATAAGCTGCATTTCAAGCAGAAAGCATCACAAACCGTGAGATATATTCTTGTCATCGGCGCCTACGATGGAACCGGTGTCAGCTTTGAGAATGTCAAAGGCATCTTCAAGAACGAAGACATTGAAGTTTTGCTGGAAAATGACATCGACAACGTTACCCTGCCGAAGATTGAAAGCGATTTCAGAATCAGTCCTTCTGAAATCTCTGCTTTGAATGAAATTTTTAACATCCTTGATTCTGTAAAAAAAACAATCAGCATTGTGGATGAATGTTTTGCAGACAGAAACAACTGCGCCTCAGGATTCTAGTCAATTCAACATCAGTACTGGGCAGCTGCGGGCATATCAAAAATTGCACGCAGCTGCGCAGTGCCCCATCAGAAAAGCACCCCGCGAATCCGTCACCGACATACGAACCATCCTGAAGCGCACCTACAGATCAATGACCTGCGCCGACTCAGAGATGTCATCCTCCATGCCGAGCTGGATCGCGGCCTGAGAAAGCTGCTGCCGAAGCTCACTATCAAAAAATCTCGCAGCCTCATTCGCCAGCTCGCGAGCTTACAGCTATCCAACGAAAAGCGGATTCTGCTTGGAAAGCTCTAGCCCGCGCTAAAAGCGGTTGCGAGACTGTTTAGTTTGAAGATGAGTTCCTGATGCTGCATGCCGTT
Organism: Bacteroidia bacterium; assembly: GCA_009929445.1. Classification (GTDB taxonomy): domain Bacteria; phylum Bacteroidota; class Bacteroidia; order Bacteroidales; family Paludibacteraceae; genus UPXZ01. The sequence continues at coordinate 773 of SAAL01000179.1, read as the reverse complement.
GGAGATCAGGGCCGGCATGGCGAACCAACAGTCCATGAGCAGGAACTTGGCCTTAATGCCAGCTTTCAGAGCGCGTTCGATCATGGGTTCGATCAGTTCCGTGGATTTGGTTTGGTTACGGTCTCCTGGCACCGTCTCGCCCCGCATGATCGATGGCCTTGAAAACAGCGGCCGAACCACTTTACGCAGAAATTTCTCAACCCACGACGTCGATGACCCCTTTTCAATACGCCGCCATTGCCAGGGCGCGTTGGATCCGTGTCGGCCCACGGCCCTGCCCCGGTCGACCTCGCTTCGGTTTCGATCCCGCCCCATTCGCCGCACACCCAGCCCTTGCAGTATTGCCTGTACAGCCAGGCATGGCCGGATCGCAGTTGCGCGGCATTGACGTCCTCTTCGTCCACGAAAATCCGCGCCACGATGCGCCCGTACCTGTTCGAATCCATGACTTCGACCTGCATCGATTGCCCTTACGCACACCATAGACGACAGGTTCCGCTTCGAGGCCTTGCCGAACTGGCCGGACTCGAGCGCGTCAATGCCGTAAAGCCGGATTTTCACCTGCTCGTGCCCGTCACGCAGGACAGTGATCGTGTCGCCGTCGGCAATCGCGACAACCTTGCTGGCCCATGCCCACCCTGCTCCGGCCTAGAGCAGGACGAGTTAAAGAAAAAGGTCCTTCCGGAAACTCTGTGGGTAACGTGATCAGACTGACCTCGGGTACAGATCGAGTCCACCGCAGAAAAAATAGATCGCCGTCTTGAAATGATCCT
>SAAL01000178.1 GCA_009929445.1 Bacteroidia bacterium | reverse complement strand
GAAAATCGACGTAGTCAAACTTATATTTAGTGCTCATTTTATATAACTTTTTCTTGCTCTAATGACCAACGCACGGATAAATATCCGCGCGAGCGGGGCACACCCTTGGTAAAAACGGAATATCCCCAGAAAATCAGGAGCACGCAGGCAATGAATACTGCCCAAAGCACCATTTGGATAACTCCGGAGACCTCGGGCATGATAAAAATAAATACCGGAATAGATATAAGCCAGAAAAAAAAGTGTGATACATAATGCATCATCACGTAAAGCAGAACCGATGATGTGGCTTTGTGGGTGCCCAGATCGTTTTTCAGTTTCAGGGCTTTGTATGGTTCGCCACCGATGCCGAGCGGAGTCATATAATTGATGGCATAAGCGCTGATAGTAAGCCGGAGCAGTTTCCATATGCTCACTTTTTCGGATTCGGGCGTGCCGTCGGTGATGATGATATTTAGCGACCAGGCATTGAAAAGATACACTACAATCCAAATTCCAAAGATTGGCACGAACCACCAACCGGTTTTCCGCAAGTTTTCATAAATGGTGTCAAATCCCAGCTTATAAGCCATGAAAAGCAGTACCAGAACGCCAATCAGAAAAAAATAATTTTGGTATTTTTTCAACATACCTCTTATTATTAATACTTACTTGATAAACTAATCTTGACTAAAAAACAGATAATCGCCGGACAAAACAACAAAAATAGCCTTATTATAATGTCCTGTTTTTATTTATAAAAAATGAAAAGACTGTTCAAAAATAAATTAATAGAAATTATGCAATAAATTCTCAGACTAATTATTCGGCTTCAAATTCTTTGCACATCTTTTCGTGTCGGAATCTGATTATTTCTTTGATAATATTTAGAACTACGATTTCCCAGATAAAGTATAACCAGATAATATTAAATAGTACCGAAATAAAAAGAATGACCGAACGTCCGTTGAAAGTATTGATGTTAAGCAACGGCATGACACTCAGGTTTTTTTTGCGAAATACATCCCGTTTTTCATCCGGAATATCTTTTCCGTATTTACTTTCAAGCCTTACAAGCATTTTCTGCAATTGTGGAGTCTGACGTTCCTGGTTTTTGGTATATCCGATGTAACCCCATGTGATTACTTTGTTTATACCTTTTTTCATAGTTTTGTAACGCTCAATGATTTTGCTGGAGTGCTCAAATTCCTTTCCTTTATCTTTGCTGATAAATAGGAGATGCAGAGTTTTGTAATAGTCGGTAATTGACGCTTGATTCCAGTGCGAAACAGCTGATAATAAAATAATTACGATGTAAATCCACGGATCGTAAGGCGTGAAGAACTGCATGTTGAGCCGGTGCGCAAATGCGATGTAAACCGATGCAAACCACAAATCGCCGGCAAACCCATCCAAAATGCGTCCTACCTGCGATTTTATTCCCGTCATCCGGGCAAGCTGTCCATCCACACAGTCAAGAATATTGGCGACTACCAAAGCTAAGATTCCCAGGATTGCGTAGGTGATGTTGTAAGGGAACCACCAAACTATTCCGGCACAAACACCGATAAAAATTGAAAGAATGGTGACCATGTTGGGCGTGATACCTGTGTTTTTAATTGCTTTCGCAATCTGGAAACCGATGGGACGGTAAAAAGTCCGATCGAGGAAATTTTCGGTTTCTATTGATTTCAGCGAACTTAGGTATTCACTTTTTTTATCTTTATTTTGTGTCATTTTTTCGATTTATTTTTGAAAAAAACATTCAGAATTATTCTTATTTTTAACTAATAAACTAATACACTATTTATATGAATATCCTCCGCTCACGGTGATTATTTCACCGTTTAAGTAGTTGTTTTCAACAATCAGTTTGTAAATTTCTGCAAGTTCGTCTGGGTCACAAAAGCGCTCCAAAGCAATTTTATTTTCAATGTTCCGACGGATTTCAGCCGGTTTGGTTTTCTGCCAGTCTGTATCAACAAAGCCCGGAGCAATGGCATTTACGCGGATTTTGTAAGGAGCCATAAATTTTACAAAATTTTGAACCAAAGCATGAACTGCAGACTTGGTAACACCGTACGAAAGTGACACAGAATGTGGGTAAACGCCCATCAGCGAGCCGGTGAAAAGCACATTCCCGCCTATTTCAATTCTGGATAAAATTTTCTGTAAGAGAAAAACAGGGAAATGAACGTTGGCGTAAAAAACCCGTTCCCATTCTTCTTGTTTTATATCCTCAAAACGAGTGCGTGAAGTAATCCCGGCATTGAAAATCAATGAAAAAAGCCGAATATCTTTGCTCTTTAAAAAATCAAAAATCACTTGGATTGACTTTTCAGAAGTAATATCGGCTTGTAAAATAAATATTTCTGTATTGAATCTTTCGGTAAATTCTGCCTGGACAAATTGAGCTGCTTCCACATCATTTCCATAAGTCAGGATAAGGTTGTAGCCTGCCTTAGCAAGGATTTGTGCCACGGCTTTCCCAATTCCCTTCGTTCCGCCCGTTATGAGTGCAAATTTTGTCATTTGCCTATTAATTTAGGGTCTTTGACTGATTTAGGTTTGGTGTCTTGTTGTGATTTTAGCTTTTCTTCGTAGCTGTCGTGGATTGTCTTTTTGATATTTGTAGAGGAAACTCCAACCCCGTATGGGAAATAGAAAACATCTACTCCGAGGTCTTTCAGGTAGTCGTATTTTCCCCACCAGTCATCACCCACCACAAAGGCGTCAATGTTAAGTTTTTGCACTATTTCTGTATGATCCAGCGTGTGTTGAGGAATTACAATGTCAGGCGTTTTCAGCGCTTCAATGATCTGTAATCTTTCCTGAAACGGTATTACAGGTTTATCTTTATAGCTCATCACCAGCTCATCGGTACTCACTCCAACTATCAAAATGTCAGCCAATGCTCTAGCATAATTTATCATCCTGAGATGATTATAATGAAACATATCAAAGGTCCCGGAAGTGAAAACTATCGTCTTGTCTTTGAACATAATCAGTTTGTTTAGTGAAGGTTGAAATGGTTTTGTAATAAGTCCACAAAACTACCTAAAAAATTGTAGCTGACAAAATGAAATTAAAAAATTGTAATCCAACTTTTAAAAAAGGTATTAATTTTTGATGTATTCGTTTATTTCACAATGTTTTTGAACGGTAGTTTTAAGTTGGTTATTTCACATTTTATCACTAAAAA
>SAAL01000177.1 GCA_009929445.1 Bacteroidia bacterium | reverse complement strand
CATGCGGTTACGCGCGTCGAGCGCCTTCTGCCAAGCGTCGCCCTGCTCGATGATGCCGGCCTCGAAGGCGCGGCGGATGACCGTGCGCGGGGTAACCGGCTCCAGGACCACGTTTTCGCTTTCAAGGTAATCTTTCAGGGTTTTCCAGGCCAGTTCCACCACCCGGGCAAACCGCCGGGTCACCCCTTCCTTTGCCAACTGGGTCAGCGGTTGTTCCTGCTCGATGGCTTCCCTCAACAGTGTGAACGCTCGTCGGTACTGATCAAACTGGTACTGCCAGCGGGGGGCAGGGTCGGTCATGAGGTGTTCCGGTGTGCGCTTGCCGGGGGATGGGGCCGGGAATACGTTTTCCATTCTACAACAACAACTCCGGACTGCACCGGCCGATGCCGAGCGTATTAGATGCCTTTACCCAGTGAATAGGATTGGGGGGTACCAAGTTGTAATTAACTTTTTTGGTGCGATGGGTAAGGACCGCTAACAAGACGTACACTGCAACGGGTCGTTAGATTTTATGCTGGCCTCGCCATATACTCTGAAGGCTCAAGAATGCACAGGTCTTTAATATGACCATGCAAGGAAAATAGGCGTGGTGCTTCGCCGAACTTAAAGAGCCGATACAAAAAGTAACGGGACGAATTCTCGCCTGAAAATCGCAGTTCACTCGGCGTAATAAAGAAGGGAGTGTTCTTTCCATATTTGGTGGTTTTTGCCTCAATGAAGCGGTCGATCCCATTCACCTCGAAGGAGCGGACATCAAATCCAGCGGATGGGCCGACAGTGACTGATACTTGCTCAATGCGATCAGCAAGGGATTCCCTTCCGGCATGAATCAGACGAGCACGCTCAAAATTGATGACGAATTGCTCTCCAGCGTCACCCAGTGATTTATTCCGTGCCTCGCGTTCCAAGTAGTTGACCCCGGATGGGTTAAAAATAGCTCGCGGTACAGCAGTGGTGAGGGTTGCTCTTTCCTCCACGGTTGGGGGGTACTCCATGGCGACGAGGAAATCAGAAACTGTTGGAACCGAGGGGGCCGCTTCCGAATTCGCCTTGAATAACTCCTGAATATCGGGGTGGCTCTTGAGGTAGTCCGCAACAGCCGCTGGGAGAAGAGATCGCTGGTAGTTAAAACGAGGCTTGTATCCGTCGATATATGGAATACCCATGTCAATCAGAACGGCACTTATATTTTGATGCTTCAATTCGATTGAACCATTGCTGCGTTGGTCCAACCGCTTTACCAATGCGTTACGGTGTTCAGTTTTGTTGTATTTTAAGCCAGATAGTTCAAGCCTGAGCATCTTAAAGTAGGTATCAACAGCCGCTTTGACCTCAATATGTGACCAGTTTCTTGTCATTAAAACTAAAAGAGTTAAGGTTCTATTTTACAAATTTATTGTAAGTTACAAGAAAGTCTTCTTTGGAAAATTTTTTAATTATTATTCCCTTGGTAAATTATTTTTCAACAAATTTGCACCAGTCATTTCGTATTTTAATTTATAGTTACTAAAACATGGCCAAGAAATATAACTTCCAATATTCAGGTCTGCCTTGATTATCCCTATTTTAGGATAGTACCATATATAACCATCTTCTTTATATAAACTGTAACTATTTCCTCTTTCTCCTTGGTATGAATAATAAATTTTAAATGTTTCAAATTTTCCGATTTCTATATTAACTGTCTCCTTGGATATAACACTGTAGTTGCCCTTGTGATAATAAAGTTCAATTTTATATTCGTCGTCCTTGTCCATAGTAGTATAATATTCAAAACTCCAAGATGTTCCAACTTTTAATGGTGATTTTGTCCAAATCGCACCATTAGGATAATTGTGATAGTAATATTCTGAATCATAATATACAGATACCGTGCCATTATTATCTTGAGCGAAGTCGTAAATACTTTTTCTTTCCATTGAAGAAATATTAAAAACAACTGTTTGTCTGGTCAGTTTGGGCAAATTTTCATCGACAAGAGGAGAAGCTGTAAAATATGATTTCCCGCTACCGCTTAAATTTATAGGTGATTGATAGCACGACCATGATGAATTATATGATATATTTCCAAAAATATTTCCTTTGTATAAAATTGAATCATTAGGACTATATTTGATCATTTCTCCATCTATTATAATATATTTTAATATTTTCGAGTTTGTAGGGACATTATTACATTTTCCTGAATACCAGTATCCTGAATTTTTGTAACAATCATAAACGTTCATGCAAAGAGATAAATTTTTTGAATTACAACTTGTTGCTGCATTTATAGATGGTAAAAATAATTCCCAAGGAAAGTCTTCGTTACCTCCTCTGGCTGGGCCAGCAAAAGAAATAAAAATAAATATTTGAAAAGTAACCATAAATAAATTATGTGACATGAAAAATCTCCTTAAAATGGATCTTTCATCTTGTTGAAATAGCAAATGTGCTATCACGGTCAAGAGTTTTATTATAATTTCAAATTATATATCTATTTTTATTTTGTTTAAAATATTTATTTTGATTTTATTTTTTTGTTGATAGCTTTTTGTAAAATTTCTCCTAAGGAGATTTTAAAATTGACCTCTTTTTTTTGTTTTATATTCTTTTCTTGAATAACTTTTTTTGAAATTGAGCGAAATGAGTATTTTTCCTTAATTTTTGTTGTTCTGCTCAATTGGATTAGTATCCTATTTCCGCATTTTTTGCACAAGTGTACTTTTTCATTTTCTAATCTATAGGGTTCTCCACATTTGTAGCAACCATGTAAATTATGTTTTTTTTCCAAGTGGTCGAAATAGGTATTTTCTTCGAAACTGAGTCCACATATTTTGCATGGGTATTTTTTATTTGAATAAATGTTTTCTTCTGCATAATTATCATTTTTTGTCTGTTTAATGTGTAAAATAGTTGACCCTCCAAGATATCCTCCTTTTCCCATACCTGTTCTCCATTATTTTTTTTTGTAAAATTAATTGAGAGAATATAGAGGCTACCTATAAAAAACGGCGCCGGGAGTAGCTTCCCGACGCCGTTTTTGGTTCTCTCTGGATTCGTTCCGGTGTCCTACCTCACACCTCCGGCGGACCCTCCCCCATCAAATACCGGTGCATGTTCAGGGCCGCCTGTTTGCCCTGGCCCATGGCGCTGATCACCGTGGCCGCGCCGGAGACGATGTCGCCGCCGGCGAACACGCCCGGTTTGGAGGTCATCATGGTGGTC
>SAAL01000005.1 GCA_009929445.1 Bacteroidia bacterium | reverse complement strand
GAGTGAAGCGGGCGCAGTCTTGAATTTTTTGCTTACTTTTTGTTTCAAGACAAAAAGTAAGTCAGGGTCTAAGGGGCGGAAGCCCCTGTTCCTGAAAAATGTTTATCTATCTGACTAATAGATATTATTTATTCTTAATCTTTTTGATTTATAAACTAATATGAACATGCGAAAGTTCAATAAGTAAAAAACAAACTCCATATAACCAATTAAACTGTATAAAAATCATGTTTTCAGGAATAGTAGAAGAAGCAGCAACTGTCGTTGCACTGGAAAAAGAGCAGGAAAACCTGCACATTACGATGACTTGTTCGTTTGTCAATGAGTTGAAGATTGATCAGAGCGTATCTCACAACGGAGTTTGCCTCACGGTAGTGAAAAAAACGGACAACACCTACACCGTTACGGCTATCAAAGAAACGCTGAATCTTTCCAATCTCGGGAAGCTGAAAGTAGGCGACAAAGTAAACCTGGAACGGAGCATGATGATGAATGGCCGGCTGGATGGTCACATTGTTCAGGGACACGTGGATCAGACTGCAATCTGTAAAAACGTAGAAGAAGCGGACGGAAGCTGGTATTTTACTTTTGAGTACGAATTTGATCCTGTAAAAGCCCGCAAAGGCTACATGACTGTAGATAAAGGCTCTGTAACAGTAAACGGCGTAAGCCTCACCGTGGTGGAACCAACCAATAATTCGTTCAGGGTGGCAATAATTCCCTACACTTACGAATACACCAACTTTCACCAAATCAAAGTGGGCACAACCGTGAACATCGAATTTGATATTATCGGCAAGTATATCAGCCGGATGCTGGAATTTAATCCGTAAATTTTTTATTCCGGATTTTCTGTTTTTTTTGTTTCGGATTAAAACCTGCAAGCCGCTCCAACTCTAAACTTCATGCGAGTGAACTATCCTTAGTCTATTTTGTTTATTGAATAGACTGAGGATTTTTTTAAAAAAAAGCAGATTTTTTACGGCAATATTTTTTCATGAAACTATTAAAACAACAAATTCGGGAATCATTTTTCAATCCCATTCTTTATTTTCTGCCGGCACTTATTTTTATGGTTGCCGACGATTTTTGGGGTGAAAATACAGCCTGGAAAGTGTCTTTCCCTATAGCATTCGCAATGATGTTTTACATATATTACATGTACAAAGGCATGTTTATTTGGCATGGTATGCTGGCTGTTTGCTACCTGATTATCGGATTTACTTCAAGCCTTGTCCCTGATACTCATCCTGTTTTGATTTATATCGACGAACTGACATTTATTTTGTTTATTCTACTCATGATTTTACAAAAAAAATCACTGGGCAAGATTGCATCCAAAGCACTTCCTTACAAACTGCCGATGTTTAACAACGAAAACGAACTTTTCCGCGTTGCCCGGGTGTTGATGTTAATTGTGATAGCGTTTGTGTTTTTTTCACTCTATTTTCGCATTTTTGATATTCATAAAAAAGAGATACCCCTCGGATACCTGAAATACTTGTATGCCAGCACACTTATATTTGCCGCTTTGTTTGAATTAATTCGTGTAAGCATCATCAGAGCGAGGCTTATCCGTGAAGACTGGGTACCGGTAGTGGATGAATCGGGTAGAGTTACAGGGAGTGTGCAATATAGGCGCGATCATCCAAAAGAAGAAAGGCTGATGCATCCTCAGGTAAGGCTATACTTCCTTGAAAACGGAATGATTTATTTGCAGCAACGAAAAGCCGATGACATCAACGAGCCGTTGCTCTGGGATGCCTCACTCAGCCGGAGTGTGCGTATGACCGAATCTATTGATTTGGTACTGAATAAATATACCAAAAAGTTGTATAATCAGGACCAGCAAAAATTTCTTTTTCTGACAAATTACATTTACAACGGCAGGTTCAACGATCAATATATTTATCTGTTTATCTCGTGCAAAACCGATGAACTGAAACCTCAAAAAGATGAAGTATTTCAGACAAAATGGTGGACTACCAGACAAATAGAAGATAATCTTGGAAAGAATATCTTCACCGAACGATTTGAAAAAGAATATGATATCCTCAAACGAAGCGGATTACTCGAACAGGAATCCTGTGAGTGCGAGTGTGCTCTCAGAGAGTTGGTGAAAAACAAAAATGGTCAGTCCTCAGTATAATCCTTGTTTTTTCCGGCACTCACTTTCGTTTTAAAGGAAAGAATATACACCGAAACTCCCAAAGCAATACTCCCCAGTAAAACCTGAATATACCATTTCTCACTCACAATATAAAAAATGCTGTAAAGCATAAACAACCAGAGTGTGGAGATGGAAATAATCTTTCCCTGAAGCGTGATGGCTTTATCTTCCCTGAAATTACGAATGTACTCACCGAAAATCTTATGATTGATAAGCCACAGGTACAACCTGTCCGAACTGCGTGCAAACAAAGCAGCAGAAAGCAAAAGAAAAGGAGTGGTAGGCAAAACGGGAAGAAAAATTCCTGTAATTCCGAGGATCAGACAAAGTGAACCGATTATGATAAAAAACAATTTTTTCATACAGGATGCAAAGGTAACAAAATCACGTTGTTTATTGTGCCTTTTTCTCGTATCTTTGCCAAAAATAGCTTGGAGTTGGTAACACGAAGCTTGAAGTTTATTTGTTCATTGGTTTGATTGTTTAGCTCAATAACACCTAAACATCCGAACAACCGAACACCCGAACAACTTCGGTCATCCGTCTAAAAGTCTATTATCTATCAATCTAACTGTTAAAAAAATAAATATGGCTGACGATAAAAAGATTATTTTCTCCATGGTGGGAGTTTCCAAAACTTTTCCGCCTCAAAAACGAGTTCTGAATAATATTTACCTTTCGTTTTTCTATGGTGCTAAAATTGGAATCATAGGGCTTAATGGCTCCGGAAAATCTACTTTGCTGAAAATTATTGCAGGTGGTGAGAAAAATTTCGATGGCAACGTGGTTTTCTCTCCCGGATATTCCGTAGGTTATCTGGAACAGGAACCACAGCTCGATGATACTAAAACGGTAAAGCAAATTGTACAGGAAGGTACCCAGGAAGTGGTGGACATGCTGGCCGAATATGACCGCATCAACGAACAGTTTGCCGAACCGGATGCCGATTTTGACAAACTCATTGCCCGTCAGGGTGAATTGCAGGAGCTGCTCGATCACGCCGATGCCTGGAATCTCGATAATAAACTCGACCGCGCCATGGATGCTCTTCGCTGTCCGCCCGAAGATGCGTTGGTGAAAAATCTTTCGGGTGGCGAACGCCGCCGTGTGGCGCTATGCCGGCTACTGCTCCGACAGCCCGATATACTTCTCCTCGATGAGCCAACCAACCACCTGGATGCAGAATCGGTAGAATGGCTCGAAAATCACCTGCACGATTATGCCGGTACAGTCATTGCCATTACACACGACCGCTATTTTCTGGATAATGTGGCAGGCTGGATACTCGAACTGGACCGGGGAGAAGGCATACCCTGGAAAGGAAATTACTCTTCGTGGCTGGAGCAAAAAACCACCCGGATGGCAATGGAGGAAAAACAGGCAAGCAAACGACGTAAAACACTTGAACGCGAGTTGGAATGGGTACGCATGGCACCCAAGGCCCGTCAGGCTAAGGGGAAAGCCCGTCTGGAGGCTTACGACCGCTTGCTGAATGAAGACCAGAAAGAACGGGAAGAAAAACTGGAACTTTTCATACCGAACGGACCGCGTTTGGGGAACAAAGTGGTGGAGGCAATTGCGGTTTCAAAAGCATTCGGTGAGAAACTATTGTTTGAAAATCTCAACTTCATGCTGCCACCCAACGGCATTGTGGGCATTATCGGCCCGAACGGAGCTGGAAAAACCACGCTTTTCCGTATGATGATGGGAATGGAAAAAGCGGATAAAGGTACCTTTGACGTGGGGGAGACTGTGAAAATAGGTTACGTGGACCAGTCACACGCTGATATCGATCCTAAAAAATCGGTGTATCAGGTTATTTCGGGCGGAACAGAATTTATCCGCGTCGCCGGAAAAGATATCAACGCACGTGCCTATCTTTCGAGGTTTAACTTTACCGGCGCCGATCAGGAAAAGCTATGCGGTGTACTTTCCGGTGGTGAGAGAAACCGGCTGCATCTGGCTCTGACACTGAAATCTGAAGCCAACGTGCTGCTGCTCGACGAACCTACCAACGATATCGACGTAAATACGCTGAGAGCTCTCGAAGAGGGACTGGAAAATTTTGCCGGATGTGCAGTGGTCATCAGCCACGACCGCTGGTTTCTGGACCGGATTTGTACCCATATCATGGCTTTTGAAGGCGATTCGCAGGTGTTTGTCTTCGAAGGAAGTTATTCGGAATACGAAGAAAACAAAAAAATGCGACTGGGCGATGTGGAACCCAAACGGATTAGGTACAAGAAGTTATTAGCCCCTTAAATCCCCCGAAGGGGGACTTATTGGAGCATAAAAAGATGTTCAGTTTTACTCAGGTTTTACATTCTAGGCATATTCTAAGTGCAATTGCAATATACTACTTAATTATAACTCCTAAATTCCCCCCTTCAGGGGGATAGGGGGCCTTTATTATGCAAATAAAAACCATCCTTTTCGATTTTGACGGAGTAGTTGTTGACTCTGAAAGTCTGCATCTGAGGGCTTTGGGAGAAGTGTTGACCAATCACGGTATCAGCTATCCCGATCATTTGCTGGAAAAGTTTGTGGGTAAAAGTGACTCGTCGTTTTATAAGTATGTGATTGATAATCTGAATAGTAGTTTTGAACTGGATTACCTGCTCGACCAGAAAAACAAGATTTTCGAGCAGATTATTCACGAACTCCAACCCATCGACGGATTTCTCGATTTCATTGATATTGTCATCCGGAAAAACATCCCGCGAGCCATTGTGACGTCCTCCTCCAACGAAACACTGAAAATGGTTTCAGAGATATTTCCTTTTCAAAATTACTTTGATATTGTGGTTTGTGAAGAAGATACCACTGAGCACAAACCAAAACCGGCGCCGTACTTGCTGGGTTTGGAGCGGACTGGTGGCGAAAAAGAAACCACGCTCGTTATCGAAGACTCAGTAAACGGTATAAAAGCCGGAAAAGCAGCCGGATGCATCGTTTTCGGATTGACCACCTCATTACCGCGCGAAGTGCTGATAGAAGCCGGTGTGGATAGAGTTTTTGATAGTTATGAGGAGATCAGAGAAAAGATTTGGTAAAGATTAAGTAGCAGTCAATTGCAATTGACTGTAACTTAGTTGATTTACCAACAGCTACTTAATCTTAAACAGTTCATCCAGCTTATACACTCCCGAAACAGGTTTTTCGGCTATCATAATCATAAACCGGGCCACTTCGCTTCCCTGAATGGGGCGGTATTTCATCAAAAAACCCATCTTGTTGAAAAAATGCATCATTTTCAGCGCCATTTTTTCACCTGTCCGGTGTTCCTTTCTGTTGCCGTCCAGTTGCCCGGGCTGCAGTATCTGGATGGTTTTGAACGGAAGCAGTTTTACGGAATCTTCCAGTTTTCCCTTCATGTTGGTGTAAAAATTCAATGAACTGGAACTGGCATCTGCCGATGAGACAAGTACATATACGGGAACACCGTTTTCACAAGCTGCTTTAGCCGTTTCAAACTGATAGGTATAATCTACTTTGTACTGATTGTCCTTGGTTTTAGCTGCTTTAATAGTTGTTCCCATAGCCGAAAAGAGCACATCTCCCTTTACAAGATTTTTCCATAAATCGGGTTTGTCAAAATCCACGATATGTTCGGTTAGTTTTGGATGAGCTGAATCACTTTTTCTGCGCACAAACGAAATCACTTCCGAATAATTGTCGTTTTCCAACAATTGACTGACCAATGCTGTGCCTACCAATCCTGTAGAACCTATAACAATTGCTTTTTTCATTTTAATGCTGAGTTTTTTTTTGAAACAAAATTATGTATTTCATTCCGGAGAAAAAAATCTATTCAAAATTGAATGTGAGTGTAATCATGCGGGTAGTGAGTTTGCTGATTGATTCGGTGTGCCTGATGGTTTGAGGGTTGAGCAGCGCACCTGCGTCGCGCTCGTCGAGGGGAGTCAGCATGTTGTTGAAACCGAATGAAAATTTCAGTTCGGGTGCCAGTTTGAAGAACGAGAAATAAATATTGCATCCCACGCCTGCTTCCATCAGCACATCGAATGGTTTAAGCAGTACAGTTCGCTCTTTGTTTCTGCCCCAGTCAATCCATAGTCCTCCGCCCGCGAGGAGGTAGGGCCTGAAATTACCGGTTCTTACAGAGCTGTATTTAAGGTAAAGAGGCAGATAGAGTGGCACTGACAGTAAATCGGTGCTTGATGAATCGGAATAATTCAGAATGCGCTGACTGAGCATGAGAGTAGGAGTGAAGCGCAGGTTCAGGTAACGTGTCAGGCGCAAATCGGTGATTGCACCTACTGAAAAACCGGGGATAATGTTAGTCACGCTGGCATCATGAGCCGTGGATGCCGGTACGACTGCAAAATCCATGAAATTCATACCCAGGGAGAATCCGTAATGTATCTTTTTTTCATCGGCAAATGGCAGGTTGCCCTGAGCATTCATCCGGTTGCCCGAAATGAGTACTAGCAAAAGTGCAATGAAAAGTATGTTGGTGGATTTAATAAGCATACTGACTTTCCTGTTTGTTTGAAAAACGTCGTAAACGCTTTTTTAGTATAATCAGGTCTGTATTTAAAAGCAAATTTCCATTTCGGCTGAAATGGAAATTTGAAGAATATGACGATCGGTTTTCATCTTCCGGTCATTTGCCGAAAAGAGATTTTGTATTAAAGTGTTTGTTTGACTTCAATCTCTTCGAATGTTTCGATGATGTCGCCAGTGCGTATGTCATGATAATTTTTGATGCTGATACCACATTCAAAGTTTACACCTACTTCTTTCACGTCTTCCTTGAAACGTTTGATAGCGTCGAGTTCACCGGTGAAGACTACAATTCCATCGCGGATGAGGTTTAGTTTGTTTGAGCGTTTTGCTTTTCCTTCGCGCACAATACAACCCGCTACAGTACCTACTTTTGAAATTTTGAATACTTCAAGCACTTCGATGGTGGCGGTCACTTCTTTCTTTATTTCGGGCGAAAGCATTCCTTCCATGGCCGATTTTATTTCTTCGATTGCATCGTAAATGATGGAATACAGGCGGATATCTATTTCTTCTTTTTCGGCCATTCTACGGGCAGAAACAGAAGGACGTACCTGGAATCCGACGATGATAGCGTTGGATGCTGCAGCCAGAAGTATATCAGAATCCGAAATAGCACCCACAGCTTTGTGAATAACGTTAACCTGTATGTGTTCTGTGGAAAGTTTGAGTAATGAATCGGCAAGTGCTTCGATTGATCCGTCCACGTCGCCTTTTACAATGATATTCAGTTCTTTGAAATCGCCCAGTGCTATTCGTCGTCCGAGTTCATCGAGCGTAAAGTGCTTTTTAGTGCGGATACTTTGTTCACGCTGCAGTTGTTCGCGTTTGTTGGTTATTTCTTTTGCTTCCTGTTCGCTGTCTACCACATTGAATGTATCGCCAGCCTGTGGTGCTCCGTTCAATCCGAGAATAAGAACCGGTTCGGAAGGTTTAGCAGCTTCAATGCGCTGATTTCTTTCATTGAACATGGCTTTAATTTTGCCCTGATAAATACCGGCCAAAACAATATCACCCTGATGTAGAGTTCCGTTTTCCACAAGTACTGTGGCTACATATCCACGTCCCTTATCAAGCGATGATTCGATGATCGAACCGATGGCGCGTCGTTTCGGATTTGCTTTCAGTTCGAGCAGCTCGGCTTCGAGGAGTACTTTTTCGAGCAGTTCGCTTACTCCAATTCCCTGCTTGGCCGATATGTCCTGTGACTGATATTTTCCGCCCCAGTCTTCTACCAGGTAGTTCATATTTGCCAGCGTTTCTTTTATCTTCTCGGGATTTGCGCCCGGTTTGTCAATTTTGTTGATTGCAAAAATAATCGGTACATTGGCTGCCGAGGCATGGTTTATTGCTTCAATGGTTTGAGGCATCACGTTATCGTCGGCTGCTACAATGATGATTGCCATATCGGTAACTTTGGCACCACGTGCACGCATGGCGGTAAATGCCTCGTGACCGGGTGTGTCAAGGAATGTGATTCGCTGTCCGTTGTCCAGTTTAACATTATATGCACCAATGTGTTGTGTGATTCCTCCGGCTTCACCGGCTATCACGTTTGTTTTACGTATATAGTCGAGCAGTGAAGTCTTACCGTGGTCAACGTGACCCATGACTGTCACAATCGGGGCGCGTGAAACCAGATCTTCTTCGTTGTCTTCTTCTTCAGCAAGGGCTTCAACCACATCATGACTCACATATTCTGTTTTGAATCCGAATTCATCTGCTACGATGTTAATGGTTTCGGCATCCAGGCGCTGATTGATGGATACCATCATGCCTATGGCCATACAGGTACCTATCACTTCGTTCACCGATACGTTCATCATGGTAGCCAGTTCGCTTACGGTAACAAATTCGGTGAGTTTCAGCAATTTTTCTTCGCTTCGCTCCAGTGCTTCCTGTTCATGAAGTTTGGCGCTTATGCTTTCGCGTTTATCGCGACGATATTTGGCTCCTTTTCCCCGTTTGTTGTTAGCCTGCGAAAGTCTGGCGAGAGTTTCCTTAATCTGTTTCTGAACATCCTCTTCGTTTACGACTGTTTTAATCGGTTTTTTGAAGTGTTCTTTCTTTGCGGGTTTTTTTCCGGTGTCGAAGTTTTCGGGTTTGCTCAGGTCTACGTGTTGTTTGTTTATTCTTTTGCGTTTACTCTGTTTGTTTGCAGCAGTTGCGTCGGATGCTTTTACAGGTTCAGTTTTTTTAGTCTTGATTTCAACTGAAGCCTTATTTCGCTCTTCACGTTCTTTACGTTTCTGCTCTTTGGTCTTTGACTTGGGTCTTGTGCTCTGATTGAGACTGTCCAGATCAATAGAACCTACTACAACCGGTGAGTTTGTAAGTTTTGGTTTTCCAATTCTGTAAACTTCGTCTTCATTCTGCTTGTCTTCCGGTTCAGCGGTTTCTTGCGGTTTGGTGTCCTTTACAGCTACTTTTTCAGGTTCCGGTTGTACTTTTATCTCCGTTTCGGTTAACTCGGGTTTTGGTTTGAATTCTTCAGTTTTTTCAGGTTTCGTTTCCTGCTTTATTTCCTTTGCAGGTTTTGTACCGGTTTCCGCTTTTACTTCAGTCTTTTCTTCTGGTTTGATTTCGGATTTCGGGGTTTTTTCCTGTTTTGGTTCAGTTTTCGTCTCTGCAACTTTCGCAACGGGTTTTTCGGGCTCTTTTACAATTGGTTTTTCTTCGGGTTTTGGAGCTGTTTTTGGCTTTTTATCAAGATCAATATGTCCTACTTCTTTGATTTGAGGACGCAGGTCACTTGAAAGAGTTACTTTTATTACTTCTTCCTTTTTCTCGGGTTGTTTTTTCTGATAACCTTCGATAGCTACTGTTTCGGCTTTTTCCTTGGATTGACGTTCCAGGCTCAGTCGTTCCGACTCTAATTTCAGCGCCATATCTTTGTTGAATTCTTTTGCAAGCAGCAGATATTCTTCGTCAGAAATTTTGAAATTAATATCGGAAGGTACTTTGTGTCCTTTTTTAGCAAGAAAATCTACTGCAGTAGATAATCCCACGTTCAAATCCTTGATAGCTTTGCTTAATCTGATAGACATATTGTTTGTTTACGGGTTACGTTTTTTTCTGATCTGAATTGTTCTTCGGGTAATTAACCGCCTGATCAATTATTTTTAATGTTTTTCAGCCTGAAATATTCACGAATACTACAAGCAATGATTATTTCCGGTTACTCTTCAAATTCGGATTTCAGAATATCCAGTACTTCGTCAATGGTTTCTTCCTCAAAATCTGTACGACGTATTAAATCTTCACGCGGAATAGCCAGAACACTTTTTGCCGTGTCGCATCCGATGGATTTCAGCGTGTCAATAATCCATTGATCTATTTCGTCGGAGAATTCGTCCAGATAGATATCTTCTTCGTTTTCAGTTTCGTCAATATCTCTGAATACGTCGAGTGTGTATCCGGTGAGCATACTGGCGAGTTTGATGTTCAGACCGCCTTTACCTATTGCCTGCGAAACTTCATCGGGTTTCAGATATACTTCGGCTTTCTTTTCGGCTTCGTTGAGCCGGATTGAAGTGATTTTGGCAGGGCTGAGTGCGCGTGAAATGAATAAATTAGTGTTGTTGGTGTAATTGATTACGTCAATATTTTCGTTGCGCAGTTCGCGTACGATGCCATGAATTCGTGCACCTTTTACACCTACGCAGGCACCTACCGGATCAATTCGGTCGTCGTATGATTCTACGGCTACTTTGGCTCTTTCACCCGGAATACGGGCAATTTTCTTAATGGTAATCAATCCGTCATGTATTTCAGGAACTTCAAGTTCGAACAGTCGTTGAAGGAATACGGGTGAAGTGCGTGAGAGTATGATTTTTGGATTGTTGTTTTTGTTTTCTACGATAGCTACAACGGCACGGACGGTTTCACCCTTGCGGTAGAAATCGGAGGGTATTTGCTCTGATTTGGGCAGATACAGTTCGTTTCCGTCTTCATCCATCAGCAACATCTCTTTTTTCCAGATCTGATAGAGTTCTGCACTGACTATTTCACCTATTTTTTCGCTGTATTTGGTGTACAGACTATCTTTTTGAAGCTCAAGGATTTTGGACGAAAGGGTCTGGCGGAGTGTAAGTATTGCACGACGTCCGAAAGCAGTAAAGTCAACTGTATCAGTTACTTCTTCGCCTATTTCGTAATCGATATCTATTTTTTGAGCTTCAGAAAGTGAAATTTCCACATTTTCATTTTCCAGTTCATCGTCGGGAACAACAGTACGATTCCGGTAAATTTCAAAGTCGCCTTTGTCAGGATTTATAATGACGTCAAAATTTTCGTCGCTTCCGTATGTTTTAGAAATTACATTCCGGAACGATTCTTCCATTACGCTGATTAAAGTACTTCTGTCAATACTTTTCAACTCTTTGAATTCAGAAAATGTATCAATTAAATTGATATGCTCTTTTTTAGCCATGATTATTTGAATCTGATAATGTATTTTGTTGTTTTAATATTTTCGTAAGGTATTTCCAAGTCTTCGCAGAGAGTGATTTTTCGTTTTGCTCCTTCGGGTTTGATTTGCTTTTCAATCTGAAGTGTAATTTTTTCTGCATTTGCAGCTGTAAGAACGCCCGTGATTTTTTTGCCCTCTTTGGTGAGCACTTCTACTTCGTTCCCTGTGTTTTTCTGGTATTGCTTCAGTACCTTGAAAGGCTCTGTAAGCCCTGCTGAAGAAACCTGAAGCTCGTAATCTTCTGTTTCTCTGTCAATTCCGGATTCGATTTCCCGGGTAAGTTCTACACAAAAATCAATTGAGACTCCCTCAAAGTGATCTATTTCTACTGAAATATGATTGTCTTTTGTGACATTTATATCTACCAGATAGTACCCTTTGGCAGTAATGTATGACTCAACTATCTGTTTTACAGTGTCTTTTGAAATCATTGATTGGTTTTTTTACAACAAAGAAGGGGACTGTATGTCCCCCCTCACGTTTTTCTATTTCGGTGCAAAATTACGAATAATTTTTTAATTTACAAAGGATTGAAGAAATTCATTCAAAAACTTATGGATTTTTCGGGCTATTTTCCTAATTTTGCAAACTGAAAATTGCAAAACCTTCAAAAAGTCACTTTTCAAAAAACAAAAAATGACTTTCTGATGACTAAAATTAAAACAACTGTGGGGTGAAAAAGGATGAATTTCAATGTGGAAATTCTTTTTTTACCGAATAAAAAAGAAATAACTCAAACAATTTATGGGAAGAGCATTTGAATACAGAAAAGCCACAAAAATGAAACGATGGGGCAACATGGCCCGTGTTTTTACCAAACTGGGAAAACAAATCACCATTGCTGTTCGCGAAGGCGGACCAGAAGCTGATACCAATCCGCGCTTACGGGTGCTCATTCAGCAAGCCAAAAAGGAAAATATGCCCAAAGAAAATGTGGAAAGGGCTATTAAAAAGGCATCTTCGCGCGAGGAATCGGACTACAAGGAAATGGTATATGAAGGCTATGGACCTCACGGAATAGCTGTAGTGGTGGAAACGGCAACTGACAATCCGACCAGAACCGTAGGAAACATCCGCAGTTATTTCAACAAACACGGTGGTTCACTTGGAACTTCGGGTTCTGTACTCTTCATGTTTGACCACAATTGTGTGTTTCATGTAGCCAAAAAAGAGAATTTAGCGACTGACGAACTGGAACTCGAACTCATTGATTACGGAGCCAACGAGATAGAAGAGGATGAAGACGAAATAATCATTTATGGTGAGTTTGCATCGTATTCCACTATTCAGAAATACCTGGAAGAAAATGGTTTTGAGATTCACAGCGCCGAATTCGAACGATTCCCCAACGACGTGAAATCTCTGACCGAAGAACAACGGGCATCAGTAAACAAACTCCTCGAAAAAATCGAAGACGATGAAGATGTTCAGAATGTGTTTCACAACATGCAGCTTGAGGATTAAAAATTTTCTATGTTTTTTTTAAAAAAAGGATGGGAAGGTAGAGACCTTCCTTTTTCCACTTTTTGCAGCCTAAACGTACTACACTGAAAAATAGCAAATAACAATTACCTGAAAAATTAATTATCTACTTTGTTTATAAAAATTTGAGAAAATCATCATGGAAAAAAATGGATCTCACTCATTATTCAAATCGGATATTTTTTCACATCTAATTTCATTTAAGTACCTTCCCAGATGGGTGGTGTTGGCTGTTGATGTGGCAGCTTCTATCATTTCATACTCGTTTTCCGATTTCATTGCATCAAAACTTTCAATCATTTCAAATACAACTCAATTGCCTTTGGGGCTTGAATTGATTCTTGTTGTATCGGTTCAGCTCTTTTTCTTTTGGCTTTTTCACACTTACGCAGGCATTCTGAGATATTCCGGCTTCGTCGATGCAATTAAATTATTGTTTGCAGTATTTTCAGCCGCTGGTGTGCTTATAGTTTTTAATTTAATCGGTGAATACGGTTTCGGTCGTCAATTATTCTACTATCTTTCGATACTTTTTTACGCTGTTACCGCTTTTTTCCTTTTATTTTTGATGCGTTTGATTGTGAAAACAGTACATGATACTATTTCATCAAACGTGGGCAATACTACTCCGGTAATGATATTTGGGACAAAATCGGCTGGAACCTCAATAGCTAAAATGCTCAGAAGCAACGAAAGAATCAAATACAAGCTCGTGGGATTTATTGATACAGACAAGGAAGTGACTTCAAAAATGTTGATGGGTGTGAAAGTGTATGAACTCACTGAAGAATCGGTAAAGAAAATAGTCAGAAAAGCGCGTGCTGTGATTGTATCACCGCTGAAAATGGAAGAAATTAATCCTCAAACTGACCTGGATATATTTATTAACCATGGGCTGGCGGTTCTTACTGTCCCCTCTATGAGTGTTTGGGAAGGCGAAACACTTTCACAACGTCAGATTAAATCGATTCAGATCGAAGATTTGCTCGAAAGGCCTCAAATCAAAATTTCTACTGAAAATATTTCGAAAGAATTAAAAAACAAAAGTGGTGCTCATCACCGGTGCAGCCGGCTCAATTGGCAGCGAAATTGTGAAACAAAGCATCGCTTTCAGTCCAAAACTTATCGTAGTAATGGATCAGGCCGAAACGCCCATGCACGAAATTATTCTGAAATTGAAAGAAAAATATCCGAATCAGAATTTCAGCGCTTTTCTCGGAGATGTGAGGAACAATGAACGAATGAAACTGATGATGGATACTTACCGGCCGGACATTGTTTTTCATGCTGCAGCCTATAAACATGTACCTTTAATGGAAGATAATCCCACTGAATGTATTCAGACAAATGTAATGGGAACAAAAAATATGGCTGATCTGGCAGTAAAATACAATGTTTCCAGGTTTGTAATGGTATCGACTGATAAAGCCGTGAATCCCACCAACGTAATGGGAGCGTCAAAAAGAATTGCTGAGATTTACGTTCAGTCGCTAAATAAAAAAATGTTTTCGGAAAATGAAAACACTACCAAATTTATCACTACACGATTTGGCAACGTGCTGGGTTCCAACGGTTCTGTAATACCTTATTTCAAGCGTCAGATCGAAAACGGAGGTCCCGTTACGGTTACACATCCCGAGATTATCCGCTATTTTATGACAATTCCTGAAGCATGCCTTCTGGTGCTCGAAGCCGGAACAGCAGGCAATGGTGGCGAAATATTTATATTTGATATGGGCGAACCGGTGAAGATCCTGAATCTGGCTAAAAAGATGATTATGCTGGCCGGATTTAAACCCGAAGTTGATATCCCGATTGTTTTCACCGGATTACGACCTGGTGAAAAACTGTATGAAGAACTCCTGAATAAAAAAGAGATTACCAAAGAGACTCACCATCCGAAAATAATGGTGGCAACTGTGCGTGAGTATGATTACGATGAAGTTTCAGTTAAAATTGATGAATTGATAAACTACAGCTATCGGGGTAAAAACTACCTTACCGTATCGCAGATGAAATCGATTGTACCCGAGTTTGTCAGCAACAATTCTCAGTACGAGAAACTCGATATTGAAAAAATGCAAAACTGATGGATAAAATCATTCCTTATATACACAAATTTCCTTTTCTAGTTGTTCTGGTATCATTTGCTATCGGCTATTTTTTTATGCCCGTAGTGATCCGGATAGCCAAGAACTACAATTTTGTGGTAAGTCCGAATAAAAGGACTTCTCACTCGGGGGAAATTCCGAATGTAGGGGGTGTTAATATCTTTGTATCATTTCTGATCACTGTTTTTCTGTTTTCTTTTGAGGTGTTTTATTCGGTTCAGTTTACACTTTTAGGACTATTTATTATTCTGATTGTGGGTTTTATCGATGATTTAATCAATATCAAAGTATCTTCAAAGCTTTTCGGTGAACTGTTGGCCGCATTTTTTCTCATTGTAATAGCCGATATCAGACTTTCAAATCTGCATGGTTTTCTGGGTATTTATGAAATTCCGCTGATCTTCAGCTATTTTTTGTCATTTTTCGTATTCATTGTCATTGTCAATGCCCTGAATCTGATTGATGGAATTGACGGTTTGGCTTCGGGACTTGGAATCTTATACTCGCTTTTCTTTGCTGTCTATTTCCAGCTCATCGGTCATCCCGATTTATCTATCACCGCTTTTGCAATGACCGGCTCTTTGATTGTGTTCTTTTACTACAATGTGTTTTCTGATAAGAATAAAATTTTTATGGGCGATTCCGGTTCGCTTTTACTTGGATACATTTTCAATGTGTTTATTTTTTCATTTTGTGAAATAAACGCCTCCGGAGATTTGCCTGAAAAGTACCAGATGTCTGCCGCACCTGCTGTGGCTTTTACGGTACTCATTGTCCCACTTTTTGATACCATAAGGGTAATGATTACCAGAATTAAAAAAGGTTACTCACCCTTCAGAGCCGACCGTAATCACGTACATCATTTGATGTTGAGCCTGGGATTGAAGCACAGGCAGGTTACATTTATACTTATGGGCATTTCTGCAGTATTTATAATTCTTGCTGTGTTAGGAAGAAATCTTTCCAATGGCGTACTTGCTTTAGTGGTTTTGATAATCTGCAGCCTGCTTACCAAAATCCTCTGGACTCTGGTCGATAAAAATAAGAAAAATACAAATCTCGCTAATAAGTAAAGATTTTCACCATATTGATATGATTTCCATTGAGCAGGTTACTGTAGAGTTTGGCGGATCGCCATTATTTGACAACATTGGTTTTCTTATCAATCCAAAAGATAAAATTGCCCTTGTAGGTAAAAACGGTGCAGGAAAAACAACCCTTCTAAAACTCATTGCCGGAAAACAAAACCCAACTCGCGGAAATATTGTAATTTCCCCGGACCTTACCATTGGCTATTTGCCTCAGAATATGGTGCATAATGAAGGCACAAGCGTTCTTCAGGAAGCCGAAAAAGCGTTTGAACATATTACTCAGGTCCAACAGGATATTGAAAAATATGCCGGTGAACTGGCCAGCCGGACTGACTACGATAGCGATGAATACCTCAGAATTATCGAAAAACACAGCCGAGCCAGCGAACATTACCGAATCATCAATCCCGGAAATTTTCATGCTGAAATTGAAAAAACACTGATGGGACTCGGCTTTCTCCGGAAAGATTTTGACAGGCAGTGCTCTGAATTCAGCGGAGGATGGCGTATGCGTATCGAGTTGGCTAAAATTCTGCTTCAGGACCCGGACATCCTGCTGCTCGATGAACCTACCAACCACCTCGATATTGAATCTATACAATGGCTGGAGAATTTTCTGGTCAATTCAGCAAGCGCCGTATTGCTCGTTTCACACGACAGGGCATTTATTGACGCAGTTACAAACCGTACCATCGAAATTTCACTTGGTAGAATTTACGATTACAACGTGAACTACTCCAAATTCGTCGAACTCAGAAAAGAAAGACACGAACAACAGGTGCGAGCGTATGAAAATCAGCAGAAAATGATTCAGGATACCGAAGATTTTATCGAACGTTTCCGGTATAAGGCTACAAAATCTGTTCAGGTTCAGTCGCGTATCAAACAGCTGGAGAAACTTGTTCGCATCGAAGTCGATCTGGAAGACACTTCCAGGCTGAGCCTTAAATTTCCTCCTTCACCCCGTTCGGGCTCCATTCCGGTTGAAATTGAAAATCTCTCGAAGGCTTACGGCAATCACCTTGTACTCGATAAAGTCGGAATGATTATCAACCGCGGAGAAAAAGTATCGTTCGTGGGTAAAAATGGCGAAGGTAAAAGTACGCTGGTGAAATGTATCATGGATGAAATTGGTTATTCCGGAACCATGAAACTCGGACACAATGTGAAAATTGGCTATTTTGCTCAGAATCAGGCATCACTGCTGGATGAAAATCTCACAGTTTTTCAAACCATTGATTACGTGGCAACCGGAGATATCCGTACCCGAATCCGTGATATTCTGGGAGCGTTTATGTTTGGCGGCGAAGCATCCGACAAGAAAGTGAAAGTGCTGTCAGGAGGCGAAAGAAGCCGCCTTGCCATGATCCGCCTCCTGCTCGAACCGGTTAACCTGCTTATTCTTGATGAACCCACCAATCACCTCGATATGCCATCCAAAGATGTGCTGAAAGACGCCATCAGAGCTTTTGACGGAACTGCCATCATCGTTTCGCACGACCGTGAATTTCTCGACGGATTGGTTACCAAAGTGTATGAGTTTTCCGACAAAAAAGTGCGCGAACACCTGGGAGGCATCTATGATTTCCTTCGGAAAAAGAATATTGAGCATTTGAATCAACTTGGAAGTCCTGTCACACAACCCCTTAAAGGAAGTCCCCTAAATTCGTCACAAGGGGGATTTTTGAAGAATACGAAAGTAAATAATCCCGAAAATGATGAAAATACGGGAATTATTTCCCCTTCAGGAGGTAAGGAGGCTTATGAAGCCCGAAAAGAACTGAGCAAAAAAATCCGAAAAGCCGAAAAAGACGTGGAAACTGCCGAAAATGCAGTGGAAAAACTTGAGAAGGAAATTTCAGAAATGCTGACACAACTGGAGAGTCCGGCTAAAGCATCTGATCCTGAATTTATTATGCTTTTGCAGAAAAAACAACGGGAACTGGAACAGAAAATGTACGAATGGGAGATTCTGGCCGAAGAACTGGAAAAATTGAAAACTTATGAACAATGATTTTTTTGAATATTCTGATTATACTCATAATTTTACAATTAGGATAAACCATGAATAACAATTCGAAAATACAGGATTCACACATATCCCCACTTCGGGGAGCGGGGGGGCTTTACTTAATTCCCACTACCCTCGGTGATACCGAAACGGATAAAATACTTCCACGGGGAAATGCGGATATTATTACATCCATTCGATATTTTATCGTTGAAAATATACGCACTGCACGTCGTTTCCTGAAAAAAATCAACAGGGATATTATTATTATTGATGAACTCACTTTCTTCGAACTCAATGAGCATACTAAACCGGAAGAAATAGCTCAGTTTCTGCAGCCACTCAAAACCGGAAACGACATGGGTGTTATTTCTGAAGCAGGCTGCCCGGCTATTGCCGATCCGGGAGCCGATGTGGTGGCGCTGGCACAGCAGCAAAACTTCCGCGTAGTGCCTTTGGTCGGTCCTTCGTCCATTTTGCTATCGCTCATGGCCTCGGGTTTCAACGGACAAAGTTTTGCCTTCCTGGGCTATCTGCCTGTACAGCAATCGGAAAGAATAAAAGCTTTGAAAAAGATGGAAAGCAGGATTTACTCCGAAAATCAAACGCAGATTTTTATCGAAACTCCTTACCGAAACATGAAAATGCTGGACGACATTCTGGCTGCCTGTAATCCGGCTACAAAACTCTGTGTAGCCGCTGATATTACCCTTGAGACAGAATTTATACATACAAAAACAGTTTCGGCCTGGAAATCACAAAAACCGGATCTGAACAAAAAACCCTGTATATTTTTAATATATAAATAAAAAATGCACAATTGAACTGAAAATGTGCAATAAGTTGTGATTATTTCATTATCTTTGCGCACATTTTTCATTTAATCAGAGTCTTATTAATATCAATTATGCATAAAAAAATAGTTCCATCTCCTCTCACCCTCAAATCGCTGATCGATTATTCTGTCAGTCAATTTGCCGATTGTACTTCTGTTTCGTTTGTAGACGGCAAACCCATTACTTACAAGGAATTAGGTGAAAAAATTGATGAATTTGCAGCTCTCTTATTTTCATTCGGACTGAAAAAAGGGGATAAAGTTGCCCTTTTTTCACATAATATGCCCAACTGGGTGATTGCTTATTTTTCGGTAGTATCCCGGGGATTGATTATTGTACCTGTTTTACCTGATTTTACAACCGAAGAGGTTGAAAATGTGTTAACTCATTCAGAGTCAAAAGTTTTAATCGTGAGTGAACGCTTATTTCCAAAAGTAAGTCAAATTGAAACTCCGGATCTGATAGTAAAAATTAAACTGGATGATTTTTCTTTCTTGAGTGACATTTCAAAATTAACTTTTGATTCAAATAAAATAACTGAAACGGATGTAACAGAAGATGATGTAGCAGCTATAATCTATACATCCGGAACTACCGGACGATCAAAAGGAGTGGTATTGAAGCACAAAAGTGTTACTTTTGTGGCCATGCAATCCTATACGGTTCAGCCGATTAATCACAACGACGTATTTCTTTCATTTTTACCACTGTCTCACACTTATGAGAATTCCATCGGGATGCTGTATCCCATTATGTACGGTGCAACCATTTATTTTCTCGAAAAACTGCCCACTGCGCCTGTTTTAATAGCAGCTATGGAAAAAATTAAACCAACCATGATGCTTTCGGTGCCGCTGATAATGGAAAAACTGTATAAAAATCAGATTTATCTCAAGTTCAGAACTTCGATGTTGAAAAAGTTGGTTTACAGAACTCCCGTAACCCGAAAAATAATTCACCACATTGCCGGAAAGAAATTGTATAAAACTTTCGGAGGCAGGTTGAAATTCTTTGGTATTGGGGGTGCTAAACTCGATTATTATGTGGAACGATTTCTGAAGGAGGCAAAATTTCCTTATGCTATCGGGTATGGACTCACCGAAACAGCCCCGCTGCTGGCAGGTGCGGCTCCTCATCAAACCAAACTGCAATCTACGGGATATGCTTTGGAGGGTGTGGAACTCAGGATAAATGAACCGGATGAACTTGGTGTGGGTGAAATCTGGGCTAAAGGACCGAATGTGATGCTCGAATATTATAAAAATCCGGAAGCTACCGCCGAAGTGCTTACCACCGACAAGTGGTTTCGTACCGGTGATTTAGGGCAGTTCGACAAGAAAAAAAGACTCTTTATCAAAGGTCGGCTGAAAAATACCATAATAGGAGCGAGCGGCGAAAATATTTATCCCGAGGATATCGAATCAATTATCAATAATACAGCTTATGTGTCTGAATCACTGGTTGTTGAAGAAGATGGTTTCCTGGTGGCTAAAATTTTGCTGGATCTGGAAATGGCAGAGAAAAACATTGAACACATCAAATTAATCATCGAAGAAAAGAAAGAGCATTACCACGATTGGAAAAACCAACTAAAAAAAGATATTAATTCAAAATTGGGACGCTCTTCTCAGATTAACCGGGTGGACATCATGGAAGAACCTTTTGAGAAGACCGCTTCGCAAAAAATAAAGCGATTCAAATATCAAAAAACCAAAAGCAAACACGACAAAAAATAATTCATTAAAAAAACGTCTGAGATTAATTTTTCAGACGTTTTTCTTTGATTCAAAAGATAGAATATCAACGGTATTATAATTTCACTGCAGTAGAAAATAAAAAGTGAATGCCTGCCTGCGGGAAATATCTTTTTTCGTTTATTCTTTCACCCGCCAGGTAATAGGTGTACCAGTTATACCCGTTTGTTTCGTAGTCGGTATCGAAAAGGTTGTTAATGAGCAGATTAAAATCAACTGATTTGATTTTTTTCATTTTCCACGAGTACCCCACCCTAAGGTTACTCACAAAGTAAGCATCAATCGAACGGTTCACGTCAGATGTGTTATCCAGGTACTGCCTCCCGACGAATGTGGAATAAAATGCTGTTTCGATACCTTTGAATGAGTAACTTAAAATACTGTTAGCCACAGAGTTTGGCGAAAACGATATGTTTGTTGTTTTAAAAAAATTCTCTTTTGTTCCGGTTCGGTTCCATTCAGCATCGTACTCGTCGGCGTATTCTCTGAAATTTTTGATCTTGTTGCTGCTCAGATTCAGGTTTCCATCCCAGCGTAAACCTTCGGTAATCTTCAATCCGGCCATCAGTTCCACACCTGCCCGGTAGCTGTCGGGTATATTCGAAGTAAGCATTTCGCCAATATCACTTATTTTTCCGGTAAGAATAAGCTGCCCTTTGTATTTCATATAATACAGGTTGGCTCCCAGACTTAAATTGTTGGATAAATATCTGTATCCCAATTCGGTATCATACAATCGTTCACTTTCGGGAACCTCATTCGGTCCGGCATCGGTATAATTGTTGCGGTTTGGCTCACGGTTGGCTATCGCAAACGAAGCATAGAGGCTGCCGGATTTGTTAATCTGATAATTCAGGCCTCCTTTCGGATTGAAAAAATGATATATATGCGACTGTGTGATATCCCGCATGGAACCTTTATCCGCATCGTATTTATCATCTTCTCCGCTCATCTTATGTTCAATGAATCTGTAC
This sequence comes from Bacteroidia bacterium, assembly GCA_009929445.1. GTDB lineage: Bacteria > Bacteroidota > Bacteroidia > Bacteroidales > Paludibacteraceae > UPXZ01. Next base: position 41,229 of record SAAL01000005.1, on the reverse strand, counting down.
TGAAAGTCAGCATAGGCATGCAATCTGTCGGTAATCGTGTAATTCAGTTTTGCATAAATATTTGCATCGGTTTTCGTTGATTCGTTGAAGTAATAAGTGTGGCCGGGGACTGCATTGTTTGGATATCGTACCCAAATTACTTTGCCGTAATGATCGCCGAAGTATTTGTTGGCAGCTCCACCTGCCGTCAACGACAGTTTTTCGTATTTCCGGTTCAATGAAACTGTGGCACCTCCAAAATGATTATCGAGCCATTTCTGACGAATCAGATCGGTTTTCCTGAGTATGCTTCCGTTTACTGTAGCAGGAGTTAAGCCGTACTCCACGTATTTCCGGTCGGTTTTATAATCTTCATAATATCCTTTACCCCGTGTATAGTGTAATGAGGCATTTAAGTTCATGCCGGCATTTATCACCTGTGTGAAATGCAGTTGATAATGTGTTTGGTTGTAGTTATCTGTCTGATTATCATAGAATTTTGTTTCGTTTTTGTTGTCGGTGTACATGCCGAGTTCGTTGTAAGTACGTGTGTGATTTTCCAGATCCACCCCGTTCCATGCCTGATAGGTTTTTTCTTTTCCGCCAAAAGTAATGAATTTTACCAGTGTATTTTCGCCGTAGTATCCGCCCGAAATGAAATACGATTTCATATCTACCGACGCGCGGTCGATATAACCATCAGAAATAATATTCGAAAGGCGTACATCTACCGCAAAATTATTTATCATTCCGGTGCCTGCCATCACGCTGTTTTTCAGTGTATTAAATGACCCTACGGTAATTCCTGCTTCGGCATAAGGCTTACTGTTCAACACTTCGGTCTGCATGTTGATACTCGCACCGAAAGCGGCCGGACCGTTGGATGAAGTACCTACACCCCGTTGTATCTGCACCGAATGGAGCGATGAGGCAAAATCGGGCATGTTTACAAAGAAAACACTGTGTGATTCGGAGTCGTTCAGCGGAATTCCGTTGACGGTGACATTTGTACGGTTAGCGTCTGAACCACGAATGCGAAATCCTGTATATCCAATCCCGGTGCCGGCGTCCGAAGTGGTGATGTATGAAGGTGTAAATGCCAGCAGATAAGGCAAATCCTGACCCGAATTTCGCTCTTCGATTTTCTGTTTCGTGACATTGGAAAATGCCACCGGCGAACGGTCGGTAGCGCGGGTGGCCAGAATGTTAACCTCTTCAAGATTTATCGAAATGTGCGTCAGTACAATTTGAATATCTGAACCTGTCTGAACATTTTTCTGAAAATCCTCATATCCAATGCATTTTACTTGAAGCGTATAGGCGAAGTCGCTTAAATTTCCGAAGTAAAATTCACCTTTCGGATCGGATATTACTGTTCGAGATGTTTGTTTGAGTATTACGTAGGCTCCCCGGATGGGCTGATTGTTATCATCCAGCACTTTGCCCCGAATGAAATTCTGAGACTGAACAGCCAGTGTACTAATCAACACGAGTGTAAAAAGAAAGTGTCTTCTCATCTGATTTTATTTTATGATTCATAAAATGTTGTGAGAGAGCCAGTTAGAACGGTTGAAATGTGAATTGATTGATTCTTATTCCCTTCGCGGAATTACCCGTGCAGGTTCAAAGGGTATGATCTCAGCCCGAAATATTAAGGCACCCCAGCATTTATATGTATAATGTTTGAAAACTGAATTTGTTCAGATTTCTGTTTGCAAAGTTAACTCTTTTTATGAAATACTCAAACGGATAAAAAAGTTTTGCTCCTCTTGAAATGCATTTCCAAATATTTTAAATGTTTCTGTAAAAATGATTTATGACAGATTTCATGTCTTTTGGTAAATATTCCAGTGCTTTTTTGTTAATTACACTTGGAATTTCCTTATAAAAAGCTTCGGCTATGCTCCCGGTAATGGCTGTTAAGGTATCGGCATCGCCGCCCAGCGAAACGGCCAGACGAACGGCATCCTCAAAACATGTACTTTCAAGAAATGCTGTAATGGCTTGTGGAACAGTGTCCTGGCAGGTCTCACTGTAACGGTATGCAGGACGAATTTCATCGCAGGTGAGTTGGAGATTGTAACCAAATTTCTGCTCCGTTTCTTTTCTTATTTCAGATTTATCAGCTCCGTTTCTGCTTCTGAAAATGGCCAATGCCACAGCCTGAGCACCTTTTATCCCTTCCGGATGGTTGTGGGTGGGGATAGCCGAAAGTGCTGCCTGTCTGAGTGTCTCAACTTCATCCTCAAAAAGCCAGCCTATGGCACTTACACGCATGGCAGATCCGTTGCCGAAGCTGCCATAAGGTTGTGGGTTTTCGCTTTTTATCCAGGCTGAAAACCGATTGCCGTAGCTTCCCATCGGATTTGGATATTTTCTACACCATTCCAGCAATGAATCCTGATACGATTTTTTGTTCAAAACAGCGTCAGCGATTGCCACCGTACAAATCGAATCGTCGGTGTAATCACAGGCAGGATCAAACAACTCAAAACGGGTGCTTTTGAATCCGTTAAATTCAAAGCGTGATCCTGCTATATCGCCAATAATTGCTCCTAACATAATCTTTTCATATTATTTTTGTAAAGTTATTAAAGTTTTCGATAATGTGAAGAATATATTGAAAATTGGCTGAACCATTCGAAATGATTTTTGTTTTATGTAAAAATTAAAATTTCAATCATCATGAAAAATTTGATCATCATAGTTATAATGGCTTTAGCTATAGCAGGTTGTTCATCGGTTAAGAAAAACGGTGAATCTGAAAAAAATGCGAACCAGGTTGCTCTAAACTCCACAACACAAACTTTTTATGATTTTTCGGCCCTGAATATGCAGGGAAAAGAAATTAAACTGAGTGATTACAAAGGTAAAATTGTACTCGTGGTAAATACAGCCAGTAAGTGCGGATTTACACCACAGTTTGCAGACCTCGAAGAATTATATAAAAAATACAGCAGCCGGGGTTTTGTAGTTCTCGGTTTCCCCAGCAATCAGTTTGCCAATCAGGATCCCGGAAGTAACGAAGAAATTCTTGAATTTTGTAAGTCTAACTACGGAGTCACATTTCCCATGTTTGAGAAAATTGATGTGAACGGTGAAAATGCTCATCCTGTTTACACCTATCTGAAAAACAGCGTTCCAAATGCCGAACCGGAGAAAATAAAATGGAATTTCACCAAATTTCTGATAGGAAAAGACGGAAAAACGTTGAAAAGATATGAATCGAGAGTGAAACCGGCCGATATCGAAGCAGATATTCAGGAATTGCTGAAATGATTTTTTTTTAGCTAAAAAAATATTTTTTGTTTTTTGGCCTTTTCGGTAATTTTTGTATCTTTGCACCCGAAACAAATGTGGATAGATTTGGACTGCTTGCAACCACGAAAAAAAATGCTAAATTGTAACTAACTTTCCGTTTTTTTCTTTTACAGTCCATTTTTTCTTTCCCAATAAATATTTATTAATCTGCCGGCAATGTTATGATTGCTAGTAAGTTGCTGTAATTATACATCCTGCCGGCGAAAAACAAAAATCAATATTATGGGTTATTTATTTTCTTCCGAATCGGTGTCAGAAGGGCACCCGGACAAAGTGGCCGATCAAATTTCAGATGCCATTCTTGATAATTTTCTGGCTCAGGATGCCAACTCGAAAGTTGCCTGCGAAACGCTGGTTACTACCGGACAGGTGGTAGTAGCAGGTGAAGTTCGCTCACAGGCTTATGTTGATATTCAAACCATTGCCCGAAAGGTAATCAACCGTATTGGTTACAACAAGAGTGAATATATGTTTGACGGAAATTCATGCGGTATTTTCTCTGCTTTACACGAGCAATCCAAGGACATAAACCGGGGTGTTGAACGCGAAGAACCGATGAATCAGGGTGCCGGCGACCAGGGTATGATGTTTGGTTATGCCTGTACCGAAACTGTTAATTACCTGCCTGTATCACTGGATTTGTCGCATGCATTGGTCAAGGAACTGAAAGTGATCCGAAACGAAGGCAAGCTGATGACTTACCTTCGTCCCGACTCCAAATCGCAGGTAACGATAGAATACGACGAAAATAACAAGCCGCTTCGGGTGCATACCATTGTGATATCAACTCAGCACGACGATTTTATTCATCCCAGCGATCAAAGAGGGCAGGAAAGAGCTGATAATGAGATGCTTTCTATCATTAAGGAAGATGTGCGCAATATCCTGATTCCGCGTGTGAAAGCTCAGGTTCCTCAATTTGCCAGGCTGATAAAAGATGACTATGTACTGCATGTCAATCCAACCGGAAAATTCGTAATCGGTGGTCCTCACGGCGATACCGGACTTACCGGCCGAAAAATTATTGTGGATACTTACGGCGGTAAAGGAGCTCACGGAGGTGGTGCATTTTCGGGTAAAGATCCCTCAAAGGTTGACCGTTCGGCAGCTTATGCGGCACGTCATATTGCCAAAAACCTCGTAGCAGCAGGAGTTTCCGACGAAGTGCTGGTTCAGGTGGCTTACGCTATTGGTTTAGCCAATCCGATGAATATTTATGTGAATACGTATGGAAAATCCAACGTAAATCTTACGGATGTGCAGATAGCTGAAAAAGTAGCTGTATTGTTTGATATGCGCCCTAAAGCAATTGAAAAAAGACTCAAACTCAGAAATCCGATATACGAAGAAACAGCTTCATACGGTCATGTAGGACGTACTCCTAAAAAAGTGGAAAAAACGTTTATCGATGCATCAGGCAAAGAATTTAAGAAAAATGTGGAGTTATTTACATGGGAAAAACTCGATATGGTCGATGAAATAAAAAAAGAATTCGGTCTTTAGAATGATAAAAAAAAGGTTTTCGGTACAGAAGACCTTTTTTTATTTTACGTTTCTTTCCTCATAAGATTTTGAGAACAATAAGGAGACAGTCCTGACTTCTGTTAATAGAGCTATAATGTAGTTTCTTCGGTGCTTCTGTTCATAATAAAAATTAATTTTCTATTATCATACGGTTCTTCCGTTCCTGAATGGGTAGCCCCGTAGATGTCGCATTGTAAAAAAACAATACGAGTTCATGTTATTGTTTTGAATTCGGTCAAAAAGCTTACATTTTTTCTCCTTAAGCTCAAAGTTTGAAACATTTCTACTATTTTTGTACTGAAATCAAAAAAATATAACATGGAGTTCACAGAAATTAAAAGATTTATCAAAAGAATATTCAATGTTCTGAAAAACTGGTTATTTCTTTTTATTGAATGGCGCGAAAGGCGTATTCTGAGGTTCAAGAATCTCCCCACATGGCGAAAAGTATTGAATACATTTCTTACAATTGTATTTCTTTTTGCATTTTATTTGCTTTTGGTCGATATTAATTTTTTGTATCTGTATGGTAAATCGCCCAGTATCAAAGCCATTGCAAATCCTCCTCAATCTTATTCATCAGAAATAATCAGTTCCGACGGAAAACTTATCGGGAAATATTTCACCGAAAACCGCAAAGAGGTTACTCTGTCAGAGATTTCGGATGAAATGATAAATACGCTAATCAGCACAGAAGACAAACGTTTCTATAAGCATTTCGGAATAGATTTTCGAGGACTCGCCTCTGCAGCAAGAGATATGCTGCGCGGAAATCCACGCGGTGCAAGTACCATTACTCAGCAGTTGGTTAAAAATATGTTCAAAACCCGCAGCCAGTATTCACGCGGCTTACTTGGCTCTCTGCCCGGCTTGAGACTTCCTATCGAAAAAACAAAGGAATGGTCGGCAGCGCTGAAACTTGAATTGTTATATTCCAAGAATGAAATTCTGCAAATGTATCTCAATACAGTTAGTTTCGGGAGCAATGCATACGGAATTCATACTGCTGCAGGCACTTATTTCAACACTACGCCCGATAAACTCAATTATGAACAATCGGCTGTGCTGGTCGGCATTCTGAAAGCAATCACAGCATACAATCCTTACCTCAATCCGGATCGGTCCAAACAACGGAGAAATGTAGTTATCGGACAGCTAGTCCAAAATAATTACATCAGCAGTAACGAAGCCGATTCGCTGAAACAATTACCCATAAAACTTAATTATAAAGTCGAAAAACCCAACGAAGGAGTAGCACCCTATTTTCGTTCATTCCTCACCAAGTTTCTCGAACGATGGGGTGAAACAAATGGTTACGATATCTATGCCGACGGACTCAAAATATATGTAACCATTGACTCAAAAATGCAGGAATACGCCGAAGAAGCTGTTCATAAACAAATGAAAACTCTGCAGAGAAATTTTTTCGATCACTGGTCCGGTCAGAATCCCTGGCGTGATGAAAACGGTAAGGAACTTACCAATTTTATTCCCGAAATTACTAAGCGATCATCGGTTTACAAATCGTTGAGCGTGCAATTTAACGGTGATGAAGATTCCATTCAGAAATATCTGAATCAACCCCGAAAAATGAAAATATTTGACTATAAAGAAGGCACTAAAGAAGTTACTATGAGCTCGATGGACTCCATTCGGTTAATGAACCATTTTCTGCATTGTGGTTTTGTAGCCATGGAGCCTGATACCAAGCAGGTAAAAGCCTGGGTGGGCGATATTGATTACAATTACTGGCACTACGATAAAGTGGCTCAAAGCAAGCGGCAGCCGGGTTCCACATTCAAGCTTTTTGTATATACAGCCGGAATGATAGCCGGAAAAAGTCCATGTGACCGTTACCAAGATAAACCATTTACTTGGGGAAAAGGAAAATATGCCTGGCAACCAAAAAATGCCAACAGGAGTTATTCCTATAACAATCTGACCCTTAAAAGGGCATTTGCCCGTTCAGTAAACACAGTAGCTGCTCAACTTGCCAAAGATGTTGGCATTCAGAATGTTGCCGGTGCAGCGCGTCTGCTCGGCATCAAATCCAAACTGGAAGAAGTACCCACGCTAAGTCTGGGAGCTTCCGATGTGTCGTTGCTCGAAATGGTCAATTCATACAGTACGGTGACTCATGAAGGTATGTATATGGCACCTGTAATTGTTACAAAAATTGTAGATAAGGACGGATATGTGATTTACGAACACAAAGCCAGACCCAAGCGGGTAATATCGTACGAAAATGCCTTTCTGATGACCGAATTGCTCAAAGCCGGTATCACCGAACCCGGAGGAACATCCAGAGCCTTGTGGAACTACGATTTGATGCGCTGGGATACCGAATTCGGAGGAAAAACAGGTACTTCGTCCAACTACTCCGATGCCTGGTATATCGGAGTTACACCCAAACTGGTTGCCGGTTCGTGGGTAGGAGCCGAACACCGTAGCATTCACTTCCGAAGCGGAAGCATGGGACAGGGAAGCAGAACTGCATTGCCGGTATTTGCCTTATTTATGGAAAAAGTGCTTGCCGACCAGAAATTCTCAAAGTACAGAGCAAAATTTCCTTCCGAACCAAAAGAAAAAATTTCAAGAGATTATAAATGCGAAAGCGATTATTCGGCTGCTTACGATGGTGAATCGAACGACAGCATTTTCGAGAGAGTTCCGATTGAAGCGTTGCCGATTCCCGATCTGAAAATAAGCAACGAGGAAACCGAACCCATTCAGACAGATCCGGAAACTCCGTAAAAAAACAGAATTGAAAACCCGCCAAAAGTTGATTTTAAAAAAAGAATGAATAAAATAATTAGTAAAGAAAATTTCTCAGCCAATGTTGTGAAATTCGTTGTAGAAGCTCCGTTGATTGCTAAAGCACGCCGGGCCGGACATTTTGTGATGGTAAGGGTAGGTGAGAAGGGCGAACGAATTCCGCTAACCATTGCCGATGCTGACGTTGAAAGAGGTACAATAACACTTGTAATACAACGAACGGGTGTTTCTTCAACCAAAATATGTGCTCTCGAAGCCGGAGATTACATTACAGATATGGTCGGGCCGCTCGGAAAAGCTACACACATTGAAAATTTCGGAACGGTAGTTTGTGCATGCGGTGGAGTAGGTACAGCGCCCATGATGCCTATTGTGGCAGCATTGAAAAAAGCCGGTAACAGGGTAATTACCGTACTGGCTGCACGGACAAAAGATTTAATTATCCTGGAAGAACAAATGCGTGAAAATTCCGATGAAGTGATAATCATGACCGACGATGGCTCCTACGGAAACAAAGGGTTGGTTACAAATGGTGTCGAGTCTGTCATTCAGCGCGAAAAAGTGGATTTGTGTGTCACCATCGGACCGGCAATCATGATGAAATTTGTAAGCGAACTCACCCGAAAATACAACGTACCCACGGTAGCATCACTCAATACCATCATGGTAGATGGCACAGGAATGTGTGGTGCATGCCGCGTTACAATAGGAGGGAAAACCAGATTTGTATGTGTGGACGGACCTGAATTTGATGCTCATCAGGTTGACTTTGATGAAATGCTGATGCGCCTCGGAGGTTACAGAGAACAGGAAAAAGAAGAAATGGAAAGAAAAGTATTACATAAAAAATGACAAAAAGAGATGATACCTGGCGCGTTGAATTGCGTGCTCAAATGAAAGCGAAGGAAAGAACGAATCTGCATCGTGTTGAAATGCCTGAGCTGGATTCCGAATACAGAAGTCATATTCGGAACGAAGAAGTCAATCTGGGTTTAACTCCTCAGATGGCTATCCAGGAGGCACACCGTTGTCTGGATTGTGCTAATCCCACCTGCATGGATGGCTGTCCGGTGAATATCAATATCCCGGGTTTTATCAAAAATATCGAACGGGGTGAATTCCTGGAAGCAGCAAAAGTACTGAAAGAAACTTCGGCACTTCCGGCAGTTTGCGGACGTGTGTGCCCGCAGGAACGTCAGTGCGAAGCACAATGCATTCATGTGAAAATGAATAAAGAATCGGTTGCAATAGGTCATCTGGAACGCTTTGCAGCTGACTACGAGCGTGAAAGCGGACAGATTTCTGTGCCTGAAACAGCACCTGCCAACGGGATGAAAGTGGCAGTGGTAGGCTCCGGTCCGGCAGGGCTTTCATTCGCAGGAGATATGGCAAAACTGGGATATGAAGTGCATGTATTTGAAGCATTGCATGAGATAGGCGGTGTATTGAAATACGGTATCCCCGAGTTTCGGTTGCCAAATCATATTGTCGATGTGGAGATTGACAATTTACGACAGATGGGCGTTCGTTTCATGAACAATTGCATCATCGGAAAAACGATTGCTATTCACGAACTTGAGCAGGATGGATTTCAGGGAATTTTTGTAGCCAGCGGTGCAGGCTTGCCCCGTTTTATGAATATCAAAGGCGAGAACCTGGTTGGTGTGATGTCGTCAAACGAATATCTGACACGTGTGAACCTGATGGATGCTGCCAATCCGGATTCGGACACACCGGTTTACAAAGGTAAAAAAGTGGCTGTAATTGGCGGAGGCAATACCGCTATGGATTCGGTTCGAACGGCTCGCCGACTTGGTGCCGAAAAAGCCATCATCGTATATCGTCGCTCCGAAGAAGAAATGCCGGCCCGCCGCGAAGAAGTAATTCACGCTAAAAGCGAAGGCATCGACTTCATGACGTTGCATAATCCCATAGAATATATTGGCAACGAAAGCGGACGCGTTACTCACATGGTGTTGCAGGTGATGCAGCTGGGCGAACCGGATGAATCCGGACGTCGTTCGCCGGTAGAAGTTCCCGGCAAAACCGTGACGGTAGAGGTGGATGAGGTTATTGTGAGTGTTGGGGTATCACCAAATCCGCTGCTGGCTCAGTCCACACCCGAATTGCAGACCAGTAAAAGGGGAACTTTGGTGGTAAATGAAGATACTTTGCAATCCGTATCGATGCCAGTGATTTTTGCCGGAGGCGATATTGTGCGGGGCGGAGCTACCGTAATTCTTGCTATGGGCGACGGACGTCGGGCTGCCAAAGCAATGGATGAATGGATTAAATCCAAACTAAAGTAAGGAAAAAGATAAAAATCATTTCGAAAAACAAAATGCCGGAAATCAAACTGATTGATCCGGCATTTTTTTATGCATTCAGATGTTCAATCAGTATCTTTAGTCCTATGATAATCAATACTATACCTCCCGCTGTTTCGAAATTAAATTTGAATCCGTGCCTGAATTTATGCCCAAGATTGACGCCTGCGTATGAAAATACAAAAGTTGTGATGCCTATTAAAGAAACAGCCATCAGTATCCTATCCGGATAAGGTGTGAATATCAAGCCGGTAGCAAGTGCATCGATGCTGGTTGCCACAGCAAGAATTACAAGATATTTCAGACTGAAGTTTTTATTGTCGCAGTTACATTCGTTGTTACAATTTCTCTTTGTTTCATTTACTTTATCTGGTTTCACACTCTCAAAAATCATTTTTATCCCGATGAGAAGAAGGATTGCAAATGCCAGCCAATGGTCGATAGCCCGAATCTGATCAGCAAAAACCTGTCCGGCACCGAATCCAATCAATGGCATTAGCCCCTGAAAAACAGCAAAAATTGCTGCCAGTAAAAATGCCTGAGAAAATTTAAGTTTTTGAGTGCACATTCCCCGGCTTATCGAAACGGCAAAACTATCCATCGATAAGCCGACAGCTATGAGAAGAATGGTGATAAAATCCATTTAGAAAAAAGTTAATTAATTCAAAATAAGACTGTTAGTCAGCGAGCACACCTGTTTCCCGAAGGATATTTATCAGACAGCTTTTTGTCTTCGAAAATAAAAACAATTCAACTCTCCAGGGATTGAAAAAATCAGACGCTGAAGAGTTGAATAGTTCTTTTATGCTCAAAACCAATTCGTACTTTTTTAGAAAAGAGCTTTCACTTGCTTGTATACGTTTTCGGCAGTGAATCCGAGTTTTTCGTCAAGCACTTTGTAAGAAGCTGAAAAACCGAAAGACTCCAGTCCGAACACTTTTCCATTTTCACCCACAAGGCCTTCCAGATTGACCGGCAGGCCGGCTGTAAGTCCAAATCTTTTAATGTCTTTTGGCAATATACTTTCCTGATAGGCTTGGGGTTGGCTTCGGAACAAACCTTCGGATGGAACCGAAACAATTCTTACTTTCATTCCATCATTCCGAAGCAGCGCAGCACCTTCTGCCAGTGTAGCTACTTCGGAGCCCGATGCCAGCAATACCACATCCGGATTTCCGTCGCATTCCACCACATAAGCCCCTTTTTCGGTCTCGTAGGCAGCCGTTTTGCGGTCTTTGGCCGGAAGGTTGGTAATGTTCTGCCTCGATAGTATAAGAGCAGTGGGTGTATCCGTATTTTCCAGTGCCATTTTCCACGAAACGGTAGTTTCTTCCACGTCAGCCGGACGGAGTACCAAAACGGAGTTTTTTCCGTGATGATTTTTCAGTTTCTCCATCAGCCGGATTTGTGCTTCCTGTTCCACCGGCTCATGAGTAGGTCCGTCTTCGCCCACGCGGAATGCATCGTGCGTCCAGATGTACTTCACGGGCAGTTGCATCAGTGCAGCCATACGTACTGCCGGTTTCATGTAGTCGGAGAATACGAAGAACGTACCGCATGCTGCAATCACACCGCCGTGTAGAGCAATTCCATTGCACAAACAGGCCATGGTGAGTTCTGCCACACCGGCCTGAAGGAATTTTCCGGAAAAATCATTTTTCTGCAGGGCTTTGGTTTTCTTGAGAAAGCCGTCAGTTTTGTCAGAATTGCTCAGGTCGGCACTCGAAACAATCATATTTTCAACGTTTTCCGCCAGGAATGTGAGTACAGTAGCAGAAGCGGCTCTAGTAGCCTGATTCGGTTTTTGTTCTATTGATTTCCAGTCCAGCTCGGGCAGTTTGCCGGAGAAGAACTGATCGAGTCTGGCAGCCATTTCAGGATTTTCGTCAGCCCATACTTGTCGGGCAGCTTTCTTTTCTCCGGCAATTTCTCTGAGTTGGGCTTCACGTTTGGCATACAATGCTTTCGTTTCATCAAAAATCACAAAAGGATTTTCACTGTCGCCGCCCAGATTGCGGATGGTGGCGGCAAAACTGGCTTTTGTTGCTCCAAGTGGTTGACCGTGTGTATCTACCATGTTTTCGTAGCTCTGTCCTTCGTCAGTCACAGCACCACGCCCCATGATCGTGTTTCCGATTATCAATGTTGGTTTTTCTTTTTCCTTTTTGGCTTCTTTGAGAGCTGTTCTTATTTCTGTTACATCGTTTCCGTTAATTTCCATTACTTTCCATCCCCAGGCTTTGTATTTCATTGCTACATCTTCGCTTGTTACCGAATTGGTGTAGGTAGATAGCTGTACGTTGTTTGAATCGTAAAACATAATCAGGTTGTCCAGACCCAGGTGTCCTGCTATTCTGCCGGCTCCCTGCGATACTTCTTCCTGGATGCCTCCATCAGATATGTAAGTATAGATAGTATGATTCATTACTTCGCCAAAACGGGCTTTCAGAAATTTGGCAGCTATGGCAGCACCTACAGCGTAGGTATGTCCCTGCCCGAGCGGACCGGAGGTATTTTCAACACCTCGCGCCACATCGAGTTCGGGATGTCCCGGAGTAATGCTTTCCCACTGACGGAATTGCTTCAAATCTTCCATCGTGTATTTTCCGGTGAGTGCAAGTACCGAATATAGCATGGGCGACATGTGTCCCGGGTCCAGAAAGAAACGGTCGCGGGCATCCCAATGTGGATCAGCAGGGTCATATTCCAGAAATTCGGAATAGAGTACATTGATAAAATCGGCTCCACCCATAGCGCCTCCCGGATGTCCGGAATTGGCTTTTTCTACCATAGCAGCACTCAAAATGCGTATATTGTCAGCTGCTTTGTTGAGTTCATGTGTTGTGTTCATAATTTTTTTTAGATAATGATTTAGTATGTAGTTGTGTCGTTTATTTTATTCTGTAACCTATGCTGTAACTCAATCCCCAAACGGACGTATTCCCGATTCCATATCCGGGGATGTACCAGGGAGTAGTTTGACCCGATTCGGTTTTCGAAATCAAATGCTTATTGCGTATGGTCCAGCCCATGTAGATATTTCTGAAAACTTCAACCCGCATACCGGCTGCAATTTCATACCACAATTTGGTTGAAGAGATTGATTCGAGGTTGAATGTCTCTGAATTACCCCAGTAATTATCGGTAATGGTTTGATTATACAACGAGTAGTTGAACCGGCTCGCTCCAAGCCGAAGCCCAACCAGAAAATTATTGTTTTTCTGAGTGGAATTGGGTTTGGGTTTCAGCATACTTAAGTCGGCGCCTGCTTTTCCGAAAAATCCGCTGGTGCTGAATTCAATGCCGTTTGATGCCGTTTTATCGGCTCCCGCATAGCCAAATTCAATTACGGGATAATATTTGTTTTTCAGATTCACCTGTATATTTCCCTGCGCTCTGTAAGCATTTTTGTTAATGAGTGCCCGTTCAAACACAGGTGCCACATCGGCTTCAATCCAAATTCCCTGAAGAAATGGAATGCTATCCTTTTTTACGGATTCTTTTGTTTGTGCTGTGGATTGAACCGTAACGCAAAACAACAGGATGCTACTTAGTATGAAATAACTGTATGTTTTCAACTGAAAGTGTGTTAACGGTTGGATTAATAATGGCTACACTGCGTATATAATGCCCGGAAGTCAATACGGTGTCGATGGTGTGCGTACGTATGCTTCCACATTCGAGCGAGAGGTATTCAATCTTGTTTTTGTAGCGTATGGTTATCGTATCTACTACCTTATTTGTTTTCATCCGGAATTTTGATTCTTCGGCAAACTGATTCAACGGCAGCTTGATGGCATTTGTTTTTGTTTTTTTATACAATAACGAATCAACACCAATTCCGCTGACCCACAGGCTGTCAATGGTAGATTTTACGAGCACTCTTTTGCCGGTGGTGGTATTCACCGAGTCCAGGTAGAATCCTGCACCTGTTTCCACAATCCGGCTTTTGCGGCAGGTTTCATCTTTTTCGCATGAAAAAATGAATGCCGAAATCAACAGGATAGTCAGTATCGGGATTTTAAATTTTACTTTCGTCATAAGAGTTTTTTTACTTCATCTTTCAGCATACGCAATGCAGCGTTCAGAGCTGTATCTTCGGGAGTATTGAATACTTCTACAATGATGTTGGCAAGTTTCGTTGCCGGTTCATCGGCTTTACATTGTGCTGAGCAGGTGTTGATGAGCTGAATCAGATTTTCACGTGCCTCATCAATTTCTTGCCAGAGCAATTCGCTCACGTATATTTGCTGCGATGTGTTGTGTTCAAATTCACGACGGATAGTGGCGAGCAGTTCGGACTGCAGTTCGAGGCAGGTTTGATCTTGTGCGGTGCTGTTAATAAGCAGATTGTTCGGATTTATGCGCTCGAGCAGAAGTGTCAGCCGCTCATAAGCCCGTAAGCGGGTAGAGGTGATGAGCGGCAGAGCGGTTTTTTTCAGTTCGGTTTCTCTTGCCTGTCGTTCCATTTTGAAGAGCTGATAGAGCAAAATGTACACTACAAGTACCACCAGAAGTGCCGGAATGGTGTATTTAAGGATTTCCATATTCATTTACTTTTTTCCGGATTGATGCAATAGAATGTTGATAGGCTGAATATAAACCAGACAGCCTTTTCCGGTTGATTTCAGTTTTTCTTCCATCGAGTGGTAAAAATCGTTTAATTTTTCGGTTTTGTCTGTCATTTCGATTATGACAGGCAGTTTTTCAGATATTTCCCAGAATTTTGAATTCACTATTCTGGTACTGCTCAAACCGTATCCCATAATACCACGAAACACTGTGACACCTGATATGCCTTGATTTTGAGCTTCTTTTACAATTTTTTCGTAGAGCAGATCCAACCCCGATTTATCGGTATTACTCATGAAAATTTTCAAAACACTATATTCCGTTTCCATATTTCTAAAGTTGATTTGCTATTAAAAAACCGGCAAAGACAGCCAAAATACCTATTATGATACTTCCTCCAATGTAAATGAGTGCTGTGAGATACTGGCCGTTTTGCAAAAGTAGAAAATTCTCGTTGGTAAATGACGAAAATGTGGTAAAACCTCCGCAAAATCCCACTACCAGAAACAGTTTCAGATTAGTGTAAAGCAGGTTGCTGTTCATAAAAATGCCCAACATAAAACCGATTAGAAAACTTCCGATGATATTGACAGCGAGCGTACCCATCGGAATGGAATGAAAATCCCAGGTTAGGTTTAATTTTGACATCCAGTAGCGGGCTATGCTTCCGAAAAACCCGCCGAATCCGACCAACAGCAATTGTTTCATTTTTTAATCAGAAAAATTATATTTCTTTTTCAATTTTATAATTATTCCTTTCGGGCGAATTGCGGGTAACAATTTCCGCCACAAATCCGGCCAGAAAAAGCAGTGTACCCAGGATCATCAGCACCAGCGACAGGTAAAAATACGGACTATCAACCACCAGAGGCGCCGCAATATGGTTGCTCAGGGCATATAACTTATGTGCTCCTACTATTACAACGGCTATGAACCCCAGGATAAACATCAGGCTGCCCATCGTGCCGAAAAAATGCATCGGTTTTTTCCCGAACCGGGATAAAAACCAAAGAGTCATCAAATCCAGATAACCATTCACAAAACGGCTCATGCCGAATTTCGATTCACCGAATTCACGTTTTCGGTGCGTTACCACCTTTTCGCCGATACGTGTAAAGCCGGCATTCTTCGCCAGGTAGGGAATATACCGGTGCATATCACCGAAAACCTCGATGTTTTTCACCACATCATTCCTGTAGGCTTTCAGGCCGCAGTTCATATCGTGAAGTCTGAGTCCCGTCACTCTTCGGGCGGTGGCATTGTAGAGTTTTGAAGGCAGATTCTTGGTGAGTTTCGAATCGTATCTTTTTTTCTTCCAGCCCGAAACCAGGTCGTAATTGCCTGAAATAATCATGTGATACAATTCTGGAATTTCATCCGGGCTGTCCTGCAGGTCGGCATCCATCGTTATCACCACATCGCCATTAGCAGCATCGAATCCCCGGTATAGAGCCGGCGATTTACCGTAGTTGTGGCGGAATTTGATTCCGCGTATCTTAGCCGGATTCAACTTTTGCATATCCTCAATGATACTCCAGGAACCATCGGTGCTCCCGTCGTCAATAAAAATTACCTCATAACTGAATTCGTTCTCTACCATCACCCGTTCTATCCATTCATAGAGTTTGGGGAGCGATTCTTCCTCGTTATACAGCGGAACAACTACTGAAATGTCCATTTTGTATATGTTTAATAATCAATTAATTATATGTATTTTTGCTTATTTTATTCTATTTCTCAAAAAGGTCTTTTTCCTTTTTTACCAGACCGGCAATGACCAAACCCACTAAAAATCCAAGAATTACATTCATCCACGTTACAGTCAAAGAATAGTTGATGGGCGACATCATTTTTTCCATATTATCATACGTTTCTTCAGGTACCGAAGGCATGATTTGCTCCATCAATTCAATGCTTTTGTTCATCAATTCAGGCAGAAAATCGGTATTTATGTATTGGAAATAAACATATTTGACGATTGCCGATATGAGCGCTGCAAACACAAAGAGCAGAATAACAAACGACAATGCATGACGGTAACTGATTGTTCCGGCACAATCTGTATCGCGATAACTTATTGTATATTTGTATGTTAAATATATGATGAGCCCGACTGCCACGTAGGATAACAATCCGAAAAACATATTGCCGGAAATGGATAAAATGAAATTAACAGAAAAAACTATTCCAAGAATCAGACCATGACGCATGGTGGAGTTCATAAGATTTGAATTCATACTTTTTTATTTGAATTTTAAGCTACAAAATTACAAAAAAATACGGTGAAAATGAGCAACTGTTTTTAACTTTTGGGAGGTTTTAAATCCTGACTGAATATTTAATGGAATTTATTAAATGAACAGTACTTTTTTCTTTAATTATTTGTCGGTTTTTGCTGCATTTTTTGAATAATACCTGCACCATGCTTTCAGTCCGCATTCTTCGCATTTCGGTTTACGGGCAATACACACGTATCTCCCGTGCAGGATAAGCCAGTGATGGGCTTTCGGAATAATTTCGGCAGGAATGTGTTTTACCAGTTCACGCTCGGTTTCAAGCGGGTTTTTAGAATCAGTGGTCAGTCCAAGCCGCTCCGAAACACGGAAAACATGCGTATCAACCGCCATAGCCGGTTTGTCGTAAACTACAGAAGCAATTACATTGGCTGTTTTACGGCCTACGCCGGGCAGTTTTTGCAGGTCGTCCACATTGTCGGGCACAATGCCGTTAAAATCTGAAATCAGCTTCTGAGCCATTCCTACCAGGTGCTTGGATTTGTTGTTGGGGTAGGAGATGGACCTGATGTATTCAAAAATCACCTCCGGAGTTGAAGCAGCCATGGCTTCGGGGGTGGGATAGTCCTGCAGCAGCTTCGGAGTGGTCATATTTACGCGTTTATCCGTGCATTGTGCCGATAGAATGACTGCTACCAATAAACCGAAAGCGTCTTTGTACATCAGTTCGGTTTCGGCTACAGGTCTATTTGCTTCAAACCAGGCAAGAATATTACTGAATCTTTCTTTTTTTGTCATACCGATTTTTTTTTCCTGCAAATTTAATCAAAACCGTTTTCATTGCCATTCATTTTTATTAAATTTGCAAATTAATTTGGACTGTTGACATCTGTTTTCTGTCCTCTGAAATAGCTTAAAACCTGTAAAAATGGCTCCCAAAAAACCTGTAAAAAATACATCCACTCAAAGAAAGCCTTCACAAGCTAAAACATATCGTTCGACAAACAGAACCGGATTTTTCAAGAGATTTTTTTCTTTTTTGAAAGATGAAAGGACTCATTTCATCCTCGGTATGTTTCTGGGAGTCATCGTTTTATATACTTTACTTTCCTTTATTTCCTATTACTTTACCGGTGCAGCCGATAAAAGTGTTTTTGATAATATAAGTTTCAGCGAATCGCTTTCTATCCGCGGTTCGGTGAAAAACTGGGCTTCGGTGATGGGTGCCTTTCTCTCCGAAACACTTATTGACAACTGGTTTGGCGTATCTTCCATAGCCATACTGTTTTTTCTGGCCATCCTTGCCTTGTGGCTCATGAAGGTGAGGTTCATATCGGTATGGAAAGCATTTTTTCATTCATTCTTCTGGCTGGTGTGGGTTTCGGTTTTCTTTGGATATGTTACCGATTTCTTTCCTTCCATTCAGCCTTCTTTTTTTGCCTTAGGTGGTAAACACGGTAATTACGTTGCTGTCGAAATGCTTAATTCGTATATTGGAAGACCCGGCACTCTGATGCTTTTGGCTGCAACTTTAATCATTTACATGGTTTTTACGTGGGGAGGTACCATTTTATTCCTTAAAAATTTATTCTCTCGAAAAAAGACTGCGAACGTTCCCAAATATGAATCAAATGAACCTGTGGTGGCTGTGGGCACTGAAATTATTCCTGAAGACTGGATTGTGGGCTCAGACAGGGAATTCAGAGTTTCCGACCATTTTACCGACAAAAACGAAACTGCAGAACCTGAAAATGAAGTTGAGACCGAATCGGTGACTTTCGAAGTGACGAAACCAAAAACCGCTGAAGATCAGATAGATGAATATGAAGCAGAAGAAAACGATGACCCGAATTACAATGTATCGAAACTTGGAAAATATGACCCTACGCTCGATTTGTCAAAATACGTTCCTCCTACACTCGATTTGCTCAAAGTCTATGGCTCCGACAAAGACCTGCAGGTGGATATGGCCGAACAAACAGCCAATAAAAACCGGATTATCAGCACGTTGAAAAATTTCGGAATCGATATTGATTCCATCAAAGCTACCGTTGGACCTACTATTACGCTCTACGAAATCGTTCCCAAATCGGGCATTCGGATTTCCAAAATCCGAAACCTGGAATCGGATATCATGCTGAGCCTGGCAGCCACCGGCATACGTATCATCGCACCGATACCCGGAAAGGGAACAATCGGTATCGAGGTGCCGAATAACGAACCTCAGATAGTCTCCATGCATTCTGTTATCGGTTCGAAAAAATTCCTCGAGTCAAAATTTGAACTACCTGTAGCATTTGGAAAAACGATTACGAATGAGGTGTACATGATTGATCTGACCAAAATGCCTCACCTGCTGGTAGCAGGAGCAACCGGACAGGGAAAATCGGTGGGTCTGAATGCTATAATCACATCATTGCTTTATAAAAAACACCCTGCTCAGCTGAAATTTGTGCTGATTGATCCCAAAAAGGTGGAATTCAACATTTACGGAGCCATCGAAAAACACTTTCTGGCCAAACTGCCCGATGGTGAGGATGCAATCATTACCGACACCAGCAAAGTGGTTCAGACACTCAATTCGTTGTGCATGGAAATGGATGACCGGTATGATTTATTGAAAAAAGCGCATGTACGTAATATCAAAGAGTACAACGAGAAATTTGTGAACCGCGAACTGAATCCGGAAAAAGGACATCGGTTTCTGCCATACATTGTGGTCATAGTGGATGAGTTTGGCGATCTGATAATGACAGCCGGTAAAGAAGTGGAAATGCCCATTGCACGTATTGCCCAGCTTGCCCGTGCCGTAGGTATGCACATGGTTATTGCCACCCAGCGCCCTTCGGTAAATATTATTACAGGTGTAATTAAGGCCAATTTCCCGGCTCGCGTGGCTTTCCGCGTATCGTCCATGATCGACTCACGCACCATTCTGGATGCTCCGGGAGCCAACCAGCTGGTCGGACGCGGCGATATGCTTTTCTCTCAGGGAAGCGACCTGAGCCGCGTGCAATGTGCCTTTGTGGATACGCCCGAAGTGGAAGAAATTGCCAGGTTTATCGGGCAGCAAAGAGGCTATCCAACAGCATTCTATCTGCCGGAATATGTTTCGCCCGAAGGTGAAGCGCTTGATACCGCTTCCATTGATATGAGCAAACGCGATCCAATGTTTGAAGAAGCCGCCCGAATGATTGTGGCCACACAGCAGGGCTCGACCTCCATGATTCAGCGAAAATTTTCCATCGGTTACAATCGTGCCGGACGAATAGCCGACCAACTGGAAGTGGCCGGAATCATCGGACCGAATGAAGGAAGTAAAGCCCGCCAGGTGCTTGTTCAAACAGAATATGAGCTGGAAAACATCCTCAAACACCTATAATCCTGAATTTTTCTTATATTAAATGGTAAGTTAATTAAGCGGTTGGAATGAAGTTACTCCAATCGCTCAGCACTTTGGCATGCAAGTTGCAAATTAACAGATCAGATATGACAATTATTAAAATTAAAATGACAGATGAAAATGAAAACCCGAAAATTAATTAGCAGCCTATTAATTGCATGGATGATAATACCTGCCATTGCAGCTCAGAGCAATCAAAATGCCGTCAAAGTTTTGAATAATACCGTGAGCGTATTGCAGAAAAATGCCATTCAAACAAATTTTGAACTCACCGTAAAAGAATCCGCATCGGCTAAAGCGCAGAAAATGAACGGCTCGTTTCTGATGCAGGCAAATAAATTTGTGCTGAACACGAGTGAAATGAAAGTCTGTTTCGATGGGAAAACTCAATGGAGTTACCTTCCTGAAGTGAATGAAGTTTCAATTACGAATCCTACCGAAAAGGAGCTGGCACAAACCAATCCGCTGGCATTGCTTCAGGCATACAAAAACAAATCAACTATCCGTTTTGCAGCCAAAAATACAGTCAAGACTTTTCATACCATTGAATTGCTGCCCAAATCAAAAGAATCTGATTTTCAGAGAATAATTGTGATAGTGAATAAATCCAACTCCTTTCCTCAATCTATACAGCTTACAGATAAAAAAGGAATGAATACCTTGCTTACCCTCACTCAGTTCAAAACAGGAATAAAAACTAACAACAGTACATTTACATTTATCACAAAAAATTATAAAGATATAGAAATTAATGATTTGAGATAAAAAATAAAAAGCTATATCTTTGCAGTGCATTAATCTTTCAAATCGGGGATTGATGCACGCTTTGTTTTAAAAATTATTATACTAAAAAAATAAACATATATGAATGAAAAAGTAAGATGCCTGATAATAGGTTCAGGACCGGCAGGTTTTACTGCTGCCATATACGCTTCGCGTGCCAATTTATCACCTGTTTTGTATGAAGGAATGCAGCCGGGCGGACAGCTCACCACTACTACCGAAGTTGAAAATTTTCCGGGCT
Organism: Bacteroidia bacterium; assembly: GCA_009929445.1. Classification (GTDB taxonomy): domain Bacteria; phylum Bacteroidota; class Bacteroidia; order Bacteroidales; family Paludibacteraceae; genus UPXZ01. Next base: position 20,070 of record SAAL01000005.1, on the reverse strand, counting down.
ATCCTGAAGGAAAAACCGGACCCGAAATCATGGAAGATTTGAAAAAACAAGCCCAGCGTTTCGGTGCAGATATACGATACGGAATGGCTACGGCTGTTGATTTTACAGCATCACCTTATAAAGTGACGATCGACGGAGACAAAATTATCGAAGCTGAAACAGTAATCATATCTACCGGTGCCGAAGCAAAATACCTCGGTATACCGGATGAAACGAAATATGCCGGTTTTGGAGTTTCGGCGTGTGCCACGTGCGATGGTTTCTTCTATCGCAACCGAAAAGTAGCTGTAGTGGGTGGCGGTGATACGGCTGCCGAAGAGGCTACCTACTTATCCAATATTGCCGAAAAAGTATATTTGATCATTCGTAAAAACTACATGCGTGCATCTAAAATCATGCAGGACAGAGTGCTTGCCAATCCGAAAATTGAAGTGCTTTTTGAGCATGAAACCGTAGGTCTGACAGGCGAAAGGGTAGTGGAAGGTGCTGATTTAGTGAAACGCCGCGGTAAACCTGATGAAGAAAAAGTACATATCGACATCGATGGATTTTTTCTGGCCATTGGTCATAAGCCCAATTCAGATATTTTCAAACCCTATCTTGAAACCGATGAAGTGGGTTACATAAAGGTAACTCCGGGCACTCCCCGTACGGCAATACCGGGTGTATTTGCAGCGGGTGATGTGGCTGATCCTCATTACCGCCAGGCAGTTACTGCTGCAGGTACTGGCTGCATGGCAGCTATCGAAGCTGAAAGATATTTGTCAGAAAAAGGATTGTAAAATTTTTGCAATTTTTTATTGAAATAAATGAAAGTTGTAAATAAAAAAGAAGCAGTGAATTTCACTGCTTCTTTCGGTTTGATTTATTTGTTTCTTTGTTCATCCAACATACGCTGAGCAACTTCCAGAATGCTTGTGTCATCCAGTTGAACAATCCCTCCGTCAGGTCCCGGTTCAATATGCAATCCCACACTTTGACCCTCTTTGTAGTCTGTTCCGCCAAAATAGTTTTTTACTGTTTCTTTTTGCAGACCAAGTTCGTTAGCGATCTTGGCCATACTCCCGCTTGGCAGTGCATCTTTTATTCTACGTAATTCGTTGAATGTTATTGTTTTAGTCATGGCAAAAAATGTTTTTATAGTTAATAAATTTGAACTCAATATTGAATGTTAAACATAGTACATTTTTTTTGTTTTACAAAACATTTTTGTGCAAAAAAACAAAAAATGCTGAAAAATAATTTCATTTTGTAACTATTTAATTGAAATTCAGTATATTAATTATTTACAGTATTCCCTGTAAAATTCTACAATAGTTTCCATGCCTTTTTCATACAGTTCAATGCTGAAATTTTCATTCGGTGAGTGAATGGCATTGGATTCCAGCCCGAATCCCATCAGAATCGGTTTCACACCCAGCACTTTCTCAAATACCGGCACAACTCCGATGCTCCCGCCTCGGCGTACGGGCAAAGGTTTTTTAGCAAATGCTTTTTCGTATGCTTTTTCAGCTGCAATGTATTCTGCTGAATCAATGGGACATACATAGCTTTCAGCCCCGTGAAGCCTGCTGACTTTTATTCCGATGTGTTTTGGTGCTATTTTTACAAGATGTTTCTCTACCAGTTTGGCTATCTTTTCATATTTCTGATTGGGTACCAGCCGTGCTGAAAGCTTGGCGTAGGCTTTGGAGGGAAGAACGGTCTTGCTGCCTTCGCCCGTATAGCCACCCCATATTCCGCATACGTCCAGCGTAGGCCTGATCCCGGTTCGCTCGATGGTTGAGTAACCTTTCTCACCATATAAATAGTTGATATTGAGGTTTTCCATGTATTCTTTTTCGTCAAAAGGAATCTGGCGGATTAAATCCCGTTCTTTTTTACTAATTTTCTCCACATCGTCATAGAAATGCGGTATCGTAATTTTTCCTTCATTATCAGTCAGTTGTGCCAGGATTTTTGCAAGTTCGTTGATAGGATTGGCTACAGCTCCGCCGAAAATACCCGAATGAAGATCCCTGTTGGCCGATGTAACTTCAATTTCCCAGTATGCCAGCCCTCTCAGTCCGGTTGTGATACTTGGTTTGTCGGCTGCCAGCATGCTTGTATCCGATACAAGTATGGTATCGCAGGCCAGTAATTTTTTGTTTTTTTTGCAGAAATCTTCCAGGCTGGGCGATCCGATTTCTTCTTCGCCTTCGAGGATGAATTTCACATTGCATTTCAGCTGGTTGGTTTTTACCAGGTATTCGAATGCTTTGGCCTGCAGAAACGATTGTCCTTTATCATCGTCGGCTCCCCGCGCATATACTTTCCCGTCGCGTATTTCGGGTTCGAATGGCGGCGAATCCCAAAGCTCCAAAGGCTCTGCCGGCATCACGTCGTAGTGGCCGTAAACCATCACTGTAGGTAGTTTCGGGTCGGTAGTTTTCGATGCAAAAACTACCGGATTGCCTTTTGTAGGGAGTATTTCGGCTTTATCAACTCCGGCTTCGAGCAACAGTTTTTTCCATTGTTCGGCACATTGCATTAATTCGGCCTTCTTGTCGGAATGCGAACTCACACTGGGTATTCTGATCAGACTGAAAAGTTCCTCGAAAAAACGGTTTTCATTTTCTTTGATGTATTCTTTTATTTCCATGATAAATTGTGTTTTATAATTTAACGAAAAAAGAATGCATTTGTTTTGATGACGAGAAAGGTTTTTCATCATGAAAAATTAAATTCATTCTTAAACAAACCTTCTTTAAATACTTTTGCGGTATCAAATGTTTATTTCTTGAAAAACGAAAACTTTTGATTTTAATAGTTTATTTTGAGTAAACTCATGCATTTTTTCCCTATTTTTGTAAGTTATTTTATTTAAGTAGCCAATAAGTTCATAATTTTTACGTTTGGTATTGATATTTTTCGAAAAATAATATACAAGATTTTATATGAAGAAAAACCAAATTTATTTTTTTACATTGATGTTAATATTGGTGATAGCCGGTTGTACAAGTCAGAAGAAACTGACATACTTCAATGGAATAGATAAAAATGCAGCAGATTCGATAAATCTCCGGTCGTCGTTCCGCCACGAAGCAATAATTGTCAGTGGTGATATGCTGGGCATTACCGTTTCGGGCCTGGACCCGAAAGCTGTTGCCAATTTTAACATGCCGTTTGTATCCTATTCATCACCCGGATCCGACCAGATTTACGCTCCTCAAACTCTGCAACCCTACGTGGTAGATATTGAAGGAAATATTCATTTTCCGGTAGTGGGAAAAATAAAAGCCGAAGGTCTTACCAGAAGTCAGCTTATTGCTTTGATTACTAAAGAGTTGGAAGTGTATGTGGAAAAGCCCATTGTAAATATCCGTTTTATAAATTCTACGGTTACTATACTCGGTGAGGTGAACAGACCTGGTCAGTATGCGCTGACAAACGAACGCAGTACGCTGCTGGATGCGTTGGGGCTGGCGGGTGATCTGACGGCCTACGGAAAACGGGAAAATGTACTGATAAGACGCGAGAACAGTGGAAAAGTGGAGTTTTCAAGACTAAATCTCAACGACGGAAGTTTATTTAATTCACCTTATTACTACGTTCAGCAAAACGATGTTATTTACGTAGAACCTAATAGCGTAAAATCAGTTTCATCACAGAATATACCTCTTTATTTGTCATCTGTATCCACTTTGGCTACATTAATAACGCTGGTATATTCTATTTCCAGATCCAACTAAATTAAAATCTCAGACGGTTCGTTATGCAAAACAATTTAAAATCGAATTCACCCTCAGTCAGCAGTTCTCAGAATAATGGAGACACAATTCATTTAAGGGATTTGCTGTTTAAGTATATTCAAAAGTGGTACTGGTTTGTACTGGTGGTAATAATTTGCCTGATTCTGGCAACGCTTTTTATCAGAAAAACCGAAACCAAATACAAAATTCAAACTACCATACTTCTCAGAAATGATAACACCACGCCCGGCATTTCTCAAATGGCCATGATGGAAAGTCTGGGTTTCAACGGAGTTTCCAAAGAAGTGGAAGATGAAATTCAGGTAATTAGTTCGAAAAAAATACTCAAACAGGCAATTGATTCATTAGGACTACAAATAGAGTATTTTGAAAAAGATGGATTGAAATATGTGGAAAAGTACAGGGATTTTCCATTTACATTAAATATTTCAAAAGAAACTCTCGGAACAATAAATCAACCGCTTATTTTTCATGTCAAAGAAAGTCTGGGTAAATACAAAGTTGAATTTAATGCAGGAAACGGCTTAAAAGAAAAATATAAGCTGGATAATATTCAGCAAACTTTTGAAACTCCACTGGGTAAGATTGGTTTTATTTCCAAAAATGCGTTGGAAGAAGGTGCAAAGTATAAAATTGTGGTTTATCCCATTAACCAGTTGCTCGAGAAAAATGGTGGAAAAATTAGTGTATCCACCGTAAACAAGCAATCAAACGCCATTCAGATTTCAACAGTTGAATCCAATATTCCCAAAGCACAGGACTATCTAAATAAAATAGTTGAATTATACAACCTCGATGCCATCGTTGATAAAAACATCATAGCTACCAATACAGCCAACTTCATCAATGATCAGTTAGATATTATTTCAAAAAATTTATTCAAATGGGAAACAAGCGTTGAGGGGTATAAACGTTCACAAAGCCTTACAGACCTTTCATCCGAAGCTACTCTGTATCTTGAGTCTGCCAGCGAATATGAGAAGAAACTCACCGAACTGGGCACACAGCTTAATATGATTCAATCGGTTGAAAATTACATTAAAAATCCTAAGAACTCGGGAAATTTAATACCTGCCAACGTAGTTACCGAAGATCCTGCATTAGCTAAATCTATTCAGGAATATAATATGGCCGTACTCGAAAGGATGAAACTCGCTCAAACGGCAAAAGAAAAAAATCCCTCACTTATCCAGGCAGATCAACAGATAGACGCCCTTCGGGCAAATGTACTCGCAAGTGTCAACAGTGTGAAAAACGGCCTTCAGATAGCTAAAAATGATGTTCTCAAGAAAGACGCCCAATTCAATACCCGGATTAAGAATGTTCCGACACAGGAACGTCAATTTCTGGAAATAAAACGGGAACAGGAAATTACTCAGAACCTGTACATTTTTCTGTCACAGAAGAAACTTGAGAATGCATTGAGTCTCGCCAGTACAGCGCCCGCAGCCCGTACCATTGATAGAGCTTATGCATCACTTGATCCGGTAGCACCCAAAAGAATGACCATTTACCTGGTAGCCATCATGTTAGGTGTACTTATTCCGTTCTTGGTTATTTATCTTAAAGATTTGATCAACAATAAGATAGAAGACTCAAAAGAATTCCAGAATTTGGTGAAACCACCGTATTTGGGCAATGTTGCAGTAAGCCGCGAATCCGAAAGGGTGGTGGTGAGAGAAGGAAAGACCACTCCGATTGTTGAAATGTTTCGTCTCATCCGAACCAATCTTCAATTCCTGATAGGCTCCAAAAAGTCACCGGTAATTCTCATAACCTCCAGCATAAGCGGCGAAGGTAAATCTTTCACTTCCATAAATATAGCTATGTCTTTAGCACTGATGAAAAAGAAAGTTGTGCTCATAGGAATGGACATACGTAATCCAATGCTGGGTGAATACATGCACATACCGAAAGACAAAGGAGTGACACTTTTTATAACTAATACCAGTTACAGCATAAACGATGTAATCGAAAAATCAGGTTTTCATCCACTTCTTAATGTGATACCGGCAGGACCCATACCACCCAATCCATCAGAACTGCTGATGAGCAACCGCGTGGATGAATTAATAGAGGAATTGAAAAAAATATATGATTACATTATTGTGGACACAGCTCCCATTGGTGTGGTTTCTGACACTTATTTGCTCAACAGAATTGCTGACAACTGTATTTACGTAGCACGCCAGGATTATACACCAAAAGATGCTGCAGATCTGATAAATGAAATATATAAGGAAAACAGGTTGAACGGCATGGGGGTAATCCTGAATGGCACACCTGTATCATCAGGATATGGCTACAGTTACGGTTACGGCAGTAAATACAAATCTTCGAATGCCCCGAAAATTACTTTTGGTGATAGACTATCAGATTTTATAGATAAGCTGACGAAAAAGAATTAATAATATTTTTATAAATCAAAAACCTCAGACTTTCATCTGAGGTTTTTTTAATTTCTAATTTTGGATTAGGAAACCATGAAAATTTATAAGTTTCCAAGTACTATTATTAAATAGTTGATAAACAGCAATATGAAATGATTGAAATTTTTCTTAACAAAAAATAATGTGTAATTATTCGAATTTATTGATATTATTTTTTACTTTTGCAATTGATTTTTTTTCCCGGTTTATGGATCAACTTACTCAACAAATCATTCACTCTGCTTCAGCCAAGTTTCAGCAATTTGGCATTAGGAGTATTTCTATTGATGATATTTGTAACGAGTTACGCTTTTCAAAAAAAACATTTTATCAGATTTTTCCAAAAAAGGAAGATTTGGTTAAAGCTGTTCTCGAATTTCAAACGTCTTTAGTGACTGAAAAGTTCATGAAAATGTACCGGAACAAAAATGCCATTGATGCGTTGATATTAATAATAAAAGAAGTGAAATTGCATGCTCACAATGATTGTACTTCTTTCAATTACGATCTTGAAAAGTACTATCCTTCCATATACAATGATTACATGAAACACAAAACCGACTTGATGAAAGAAAGTTTTATGAACAATCTCAGGCAGGGAATCGAAGAGGGATATTACAGAGAGGATTTAGATATAGAATTAAGCGCCATATATCATGTTGTTCAGTTAAGCAATTCATACAGAGATATTTTGAATCATTCACCGAAAATTCCGGTTAAACGAATCACGGAATTTTACATCGATATGATAGTAAGACTGATTACAAACGAAAAAGGATTGAAATACGTTCAGGAACAAATAATGAAAGATTAAAAAAAGAATTTTTTACATCAAAAAAAAATGAAGAAAACCGGATTATTAATAATAAGCCTGATGCTGATGAGCGGTCTCTATTCGCAGGATACCCTGCGGTTGACTCTGCCTCAGGCTGTAGAAATAGCTCTGAGTGAAAGTCCGACGATTAAAATCGCCGATAAGGTAATCGAAAGGACAGATTATTCCAAGAAGAGTGCCTGGTACGCTCTGATACCTAATCTGGAAGGAACGGGACAATACTCCAAATTTCTTGTTCCTGCAAAGATGAATATGTTTGGTCAGGTAATGGATTCACCTTCCGATTTCAATGCTTCGCTCGGAATGTCACTCTCGCTGCCACTCTTTGCACCAGCTCTGTGGCACAGCATACAGATGACAACACTCGAGATGCAATCAGCTGCCGAAAAAGCGATTGCTTCGAAAATTACACTCAGAAACGAAGTAACAAAAGCCTACTACAACGTACTGGTAGTACAGGACTCATACAAAGTGTTGCAGGATGGCTACGCACTGGCAAAGAAAAACTATGAAATTGCCAAAAAAGGGTATGAAACCGGTATGCTTGCTGCTTACGATTACATTTCGGCCGAAGTTCAGCTGAACAATCTGCTCCCCAACATACTTCAGGCCGAAAACGGTATAGCACAGTCCAAAGCCTATCTGAAAGTACTGATGGGAATGGATATCAACATACCGATAAAAGTATCGGATTCACTCACCGATTTTGAAAGCAACATTGTGGAGGTAAAAAGCATAAATGATTATGATTTTGAAAATAATCCCGACTTACGTCAGCTTGATATTGGTCGTATGCAGCTCCAAAAATCACTTCAATTGCAAAAAACTCAACGAATGCCCACTCTTGCCGCTTTCAGTCAATATGGATATAGCGGAACCGGAAGCAAACAAACCATGTTGAACTTCGGACAGGTGCCTATCATGGTAGAAGCAAGCAAGGACTGGTTTGGTCAGGGATTGATAGTCGGGCTACAGCTGAGAGTGCCCATAACCGGCATTTTCACCGGTACGATCAAAGAAAAGCAGCTGAAAATTCAGGAACAGGAACTGCTGTTGCAACGCGACCAGGCCAAAAGCGGAATACAATTACAGGCAATCTCAGCACTTGACAAAATGAATAAATCGGTAAAACAGGTTGAAGCAGCCCGAAAAAGTGTGGAATTATCCGAAAAGGCATACACCATTTCCTCAAAAAGATACGAAAACGGTGCCGGAACCATGGTAGAACTGCAAAACGCCGCTTTAGCTATTACTCAGTCACAATTATCATATCGTCAGGCAATTTCTGATTATTTATCAGCAAAAGCCGATCTGGATAAACTGATCGGAAATAATTAAAAGGCATCAGATTATAGTAAAATCAAATTTTTAATAATATAAATACCCGAATCAGGGCGAATTTTAAAATAATAGAATTTAATAACAACAAAAAATATATGAAACTTAATAATTTGTTTTTAATAAGTTTACTTGCACTGACAGTGGGCCTCGTTTCGTGTGGCGGCAAGGAGAAAAAAACTGAAACTGTGGCCGAAAAACCATCAGTAAAACTTGCAAAGGTATTTGAACGCAACGTACCGCAAATAGCCGAATTTACAGCTACCATTCAGCCCGAAGTGAAAAACAGCATTGCACCTGTAACACCTGGACGCATACGCCGCATCATGGTTGAAGTGGGTTCACAGGTGGGCAAAGGTCAGCGTTTGGTACAAATGGATGCTGTAAATCTGGAGAATTATCAAACTCAGATTGGTAATTTGCGTGAAAATTACAACCGCCTGCTCGAATTGTATCAGGTAGGAGGTGTATCAAAACAGGATGTTGACAATCTGAAAGCTCAGCTGGACCAGGCCGAAACTTCGATGAAGAATTTACAGGAGAATACCTATCTCATCAGTCCGATAAGCGGAGTGGTAACAGCCAAAAATTACGACAACGGTGATTTGTTTACCGGTCAGCTTCCGGTACTTACCGTCATGCAGATCAATCCACTGAAAGTAATAGTGAATGTATCCGAAACCTATTTCCCCAAAGTTAGACAGGGTATGGGAGTGGATATCAGTTTTGATGCTTTCCCCAATCAGCGATTCGGCGGAACGGTAAGTAAAATATACCCTACGGTGGATGAAATGACCCGTACTTTTGGCGTTGAGATAAAAATGCAAAACAGCGGAAACAAGGTTCGTCCCGGTATGTACGCACGTGTAACCATGAATCTGGGTACTGAAAACCGCGTAGTAGTCCCCGATCAGGCTGTGGTAAAACAGGTAGGTTCGGGTAACCGGTTTGTGTATGTGTACAAGGATGGAAAAGTGTCATTCAATGAGGTAAAACTTGGGCAACGCCTTGATGCCGAATATGAGCTTATTTCAGGTGTTCCTGCCGGTTCGCAGGTGGTTGTAGCAGGTCAGTCAAAGCTCAACGATCAGATGGAGGTAACCGTAAGCGAAGAAAAGAAAGAAACAGAAGCCAATAAATAAGATCGTTCATTTCGTCGCTTTTTTTTAGAAAAAATAAATCTCACTTTACGGAGAGTGAAAAAAGTAAAAAAACACATTAAATGAAAATATACGAAAGTGCTGTAAAGAAGCCAATTATGACTATACTGGTCTTCATTGGTGTTATCATTCTGGGACTTTTTTCGTTGAGAAATCTGTCGGTCGATCTGCTGCCAAAAATTGATATGAACATGCTGATGGTAATTACAACTTACCAGGGCGCCAGTGCAGCCGATGTAGAAACCAACGTGACACGTCCGCTTGAGAATGTTTTGAATACTGTTCCCAGTCTGAAAGAACTCACCTCGTCATCGAGAGAAAACCGTTCGGTAGTGACGATGCAGTTTGAATTCGGAAAAGATCTGGACGAACTCACTAACGATGTGCGTGATAAACTCAGTCTGGTAAAAGCCATGCTGCCCGAAAACGCCGAAGAGCCGATTATCATGAAGTTTAGCACAGATATGATACCGGTTATCATGCTATCAGCTACTGCCGAAAAAAGCATTCCGGCATTATACCGGATTCTGGACGACAATGTTGCCAATCGTCTGGCACGTATTGATGGAGTAGGTTCAGTATCCATAGCAGGTGCTCCTCAACGTCAGATTCAGGTTTATGTTGATCCGGTGAAAATGGAAGCTCACAAGCTCACTGTTGAAGGCATTGCACAGAAAATCGGTGCAGAAAATATCAATATTCCGGCCGGTACAATGGATGTAGGTAACGAAACATTTTCGCTGCGTGTACAGGGAGAATTCAAAGATCCCAAAGAAATAAACAACATCATAGTAGGTAATTATGGTGGAAAATCCATTTTTCTTTCAGACGTTGCTACCGTAACGGATAGTTTTGAAGAACGCGTTCAGGAAAGTTATACCAACGGCGTTCAGGGTGCGGTAATGGTAGTTCAGAAGCAATCCGGAGCAAACACCGTAGATATTGCCAACCAGGTCCTCAAAGCCTTGCCGGAAATACAAAAAAACTTACCACCCGATGTAAAAATCACGGTAATAAATGATACTTCTGACGGTATCAAGAATACAATAAATGGTCTGACCGAAACGGTTCTTTTTGCATTCATATTTGTAATAATCGTAGTATTATTCTTTTTAGGGCGCTGGAGGGCTACTATCATTATCATTCTTACCATTCCGGTATCGCTTGTTGCCTCATTTATATACCTATACGCTACGGGTGGCACGCTCAATATCATCTCACTAAGCTCCTTGTCCATAGCCATCGGGATGGTGGTGGACGATGCCATCGTGGTGCTCGAGAATATTACCACACATATCGAACGGGGAAGCCGCCCCAAAAGTGCGGCTGTACACGGAACCAACGAGGTTTCGCTTTCAGTGGTGGCATCTACACTCACGCTGATTGCTGTGTTTTTCCCACTCACGCTGGTTACAGGTTTTGCCGGAGTTATGTTTAAGGAATTGGGCTGGATTGTTACCATCATCATGACCATGTCGTTGATTTGCGCCATGACGCTTACACCCATGCTGAGTTCACAAATGCTCCGGCTGGACAGAAATCCTACAAAACTTACACAAAAAATATACTCACCCATTCAGCGTTTCCTGGATTGGCTGGATAATGTTTATACACGGTTTGTAAACTGGACTGTACGTAACCGCAAGAAAACCATATTATTTACCACTCTGTTCTTTATTTTAAGTTTACTTCCGGTTGGATTAATCGGAACTGAGTTCTTTCCTGCATCGGACGACGGGTATATTTCTGCAAAAATTGAACTTCCGATAGGTACACGCATGGAAATAACACGCGAGCTTGCCCAGGAACTTCAAAAGAAATGGAAAGAAGAAAATCCTGAAATCGAAACTATCAATTTCTCGGTAGGCCAGGCGAGCAGTTCGAACGTTTGGGGATCGTTGCAGAGCAACGGAAGCCACATTATCGATATGGATTGTCGACTGGTAAGTATTAAGAACCGTGATAAATCGGTATTTGATCTGATTGCCAAATTCCAGGCAGAACTGGATAAAATGCCTGAAATCAGGAAATCAAACGTATCCACCGGTGAAAACGGCATGATGGGCGGACAGTCAAATCTTGAAATAGATATTTTTGGATATGATTTTAATAAAACCGACCAAATAGCCAGGGACCTGAGTACACGTTTCGGTAAGATTGAAGGATTAACTAATATACAGGTAAGTCGTGAAGAATATGTACCTGAGTTTCAGGTGGATTTTGACAGAGAAAAGCTCGCAATGCATGGATTAAATATTGCTACAGCCTCCAATTTTCTTAAAAATCGTATCAACGGACTTACAGCATCTCTTTATCGTGAAGATGGTCAGGAGTACTTCATACGTATTTCTTACGATCCCCGATATCGCCAGTCCTTAACTGATGTTGAAAACATACTTATTTATAATACACAGGGATCGCCGGTACGGGTTAAGGATTTGGGAACTGTAGTTGAACGGTTTACACCACCGACCATACAACGTAAAGACCGCCAGCGTGTGGTAACCGTTTCAGCTACACTTTCAGGCACCACCATCGACAAGGCAGTAACAGCCATCAAAACTGAGATAGATAAGGTAGAGGTACCGTCGGATGTAATTATTGATATCGGTGGCTCGTACGAAGAGCAACAGGAGTCATTCGCTGATCTTGGAATTCTCTTCTTCATCATTATTTTGCTGGTTTATATCGTGATGGCATCGCAGTTTGAATCACTCACGTATCCGTTTATCATCATGTTCTCTGTACCTTTTGGTATTTCGGGGGTAATTCTGGCCATGGTTATTACAGGAGGAACGCTGAATATCATGTCGTTTATCGGGCTTATCATGTTGGTGGGTATTGTGGTTAAAAACGGTATTGTACTGGTGGATTACATCAATCTGAACCGTGAACGTGGAATGGGAATTATCCGGGCGGTGGTAGCCGGAGGAAAGTCACGTTTAAGACCGGTGTTGATGACAACTGCCACTACCATTCTGGGTATGCTTCCCCTTGCCCTTTCGCAAAGTGAGGGTTCTGAAATGTGGCGTCCGATGGCCGTTACTGTAATAGGCGGTTTGTCTGTATCCACGGTATTAACATTACTTGTAGTACCCGTACTTTACACTATTGCAGCAGGAATTGGCGTGAAGAGACAGTCGAAAAAGATGGCAAAGAAATTACAGGTAAAATAAGGCTTGCAGTCTTCAATCTCTTTTATTTGTGAAAAAATAATTTTTTCAAAATCAAAATCAAAATCAAATATTTCTGAATCTACTTAATGAAGCAGGTTTTTGAAGTTGTACACAATAAATTATGAAAGCAGTTTTTATAACTTTTGATCAGTCGCACAAAGACGATGTGATTCGGATTTTAGATAAGTATTTAATTCGTGGATTTACATTCTGGGAAGGAACACAAGGACGCGGCTCCGTTACAGGTGAACCTCACTACGGAAGCCATGCCTGGCCATCGCTTAATAACTCAATTCTTACAATAGTGGAAGACAGACAGGTGAAAAACCTGAAAGAAAGTCTGACCCAATTGGATAAAACCTCACCAATGCTTGGTTTGCGAGTATTTGTCTGGGGTGTCGATGAAGCGTTTTAAATGCATTTTTTTTAACCATAGAGTAAGAAAAGACGGATATTATATTCGTCTTTTCTTGATTTTTAGTTCCTCTTTATGCTCGTCAGAAATGTAATAAAAAACAAATTTACAGACTCATTCATTATCGTAAATTTATTAACTTTTTGCGCTTCATTCATTCCTTCAGATTTATTTCCATTATCTTTGTATAAACAATGAATCGTATAATTATTTTTGAATATGAAAAACACATTTTATCTTATTTTATCAGCATTGTTCCTTTTCGGACTTTTTAGCTGTAAATCAAATACTTCGGGTACTGAAAATATGAAAGAAAAGCGGTTTATTTCCGAAAAATCGGTTTCGGAAGTTACAAAATCATTGCTTGATTCGATAGGTGAAACACAACGAATACGAATTGAGCGAGGCGTAAAGCAGGTTGCTCAACTCTGGCAGCAAACCGATGGCACAAACGAAGATTTTACAACATTCTGCATGGAAAATTTCATTGCAGATTCCGTTCAGTTGGATGTGCTGTACAAACGGCTGGAGAAAAATTTTGAGACGCTCAGCGGCTATTTCAACGAAATAGATGTAACGCTCAAAGAACCTATTCAGCTTGTTGGTTTTGAGGAATCTCCCGTTGATATGCTTTTTGGTGGCTATGATGTGAGAGCACACATGGACGACGACTTTTATGCCAATAAAATTGCTTTTGTTACTGCCTTGAATTTTCCGTTTTACTCACTGGATGAGAAAACCAAACTGGGTGACACCTGGACACGTAAGCAATGGGCTTATGCCCGAATGGGCGACCGTTTTACATCGCGTATTCCGGCGCAGGTTCAGCAGCACCTGTCTCAGACATTGACCAATGCCGATTCCTATATCTCTAATTACAACATATACATGGGGCAGCTTGTGGATGCAAAAGGCGAAAAACTTTTTCCGGCTGATATGAAACTCATTACTCACTGGGGACTGCGCGATGAACTGAAATCGGACTACGCCGACAAGGTGAACGGACTTAAAAAACAGCAGCTTATCTATGAAGTGATGAAACGTATTATCGACCAGTCCATCCCTTCGGAGGTAATCAACAATGGAAAATACACATGGAATCCCGTTGAAAATAAAATTTTTGATTCGGGAAAAGAATTGCCTTCAAAACCTGAAAACGATGTTCGTTACGAGGTTCTACTCCAAAATTTCAAGGCAAACCGACAAATTGATGCCTATTCACCAAATTTCCCGACTGCTTTGAGCCGTAATTTTGATGCTGCCATGGAAATACCTCAAAAAGACGTCGAAAATCTATTCAAATCGCTGCTTTCATCTCAGCAGGTGAAAGAGGTGGCTGCATACATCAAATCCCGGCTTGGAAGAGATTTACAACCCTTCGATATCTGGTACAACGGCTTTAAGGCTAAAGGAGAAATATCCGAAGATGAACTGACTAAAATAACATCAGCAAAATACCCCACACCGCTGGCTGTTGAAAAAGATCTGCCAAATATCCTGATCAAACTCGGATGGAAATCCGAAAAAGCCCGACAAATAGCTTCGCTGGTACAGGTTGATGCATCGCTTGGCGCCGGACATGCATGGGGAGCCGTGCTCCGCGGTCAGAAAGCCCGCCTGCGTACCCGCATTGGTGAAAACGGAATGGATTACAAAGGCTACAACATCGCCGTACATGAATTCGGACACAATACCGAACAAACCATTACACTCAACGACGTGGATTACTGGATGCTCAACGGAGTACCCAACAATGCATTTACCGAAGCGGTTGCATTCATGTTCCAAAAACGCGATCTGGAGTTACTGGGGGTAAAAAATGCAAATCCGGATGCCGAAGCATTTCTTGCACTCGATAATTTCTGGGCAAGTTATGAAATTATGGGTGTAGCATTGGTTGATATTGCCGTTTGGGAATGGATGTATGCCAATCCTAATGCCACTCCTGCTCAGCTGAAAGACGCGGTAATCACCGAAGCCAAAAAAGTCTGGAACGAATACTATGCCGGCATTTTGGGTGGAAAAGACGAACCGATTCTCGGAATCTATTCACACATGATTGACTATCCGCTTTACCTTTCGTATTACCCCATTGGTCATCTCATTGATTTTCAGGTAGAAAAGCAGATGAAAGGAAAAAACATGGCCGACGAAATGCAGCGCATGTACACGCAGGGACGCATAGTGCCGCAAATCTGGATGAAAAACGGAGTAGGACAGGCCATATCTGTAGAACCGACACTGAAAGCTGTGGACGAAGCGTTGAAAGTGGTGAAATAGATTACCGCAAATGAAAATGGCTGACAGGATGATGTCAGCCATTTCTGTTTCATTTTATGAAACAGCCATTAAACACAAATTTTCACCCATGAGAATGAAGATGGATGGCGTGTTCTCCCGATAAATCGGGACAGGCTATACGTCTTTAATTTAAAAAAATAAAAAATCTTCGTATGAAAAAAATCATTTCTTTTCGCTCAGAAAAGATTTATAAACCCATCCGGCACACATGCCACCTGCTATGGGCACCAGAATGAAAAGCCACAACTGTGGAATGTATCCTCCACCGGCAAATACCGCCTGAGAAATACTGCGGGCAGGATTTACAGAAGTGTTGGTTACCGGAATACTGATGAGGTGAATGAGAGTGAGCGCCAGACCGATGGCTAATCCGGCAAAACCTTTGGGAGCGCGTTCGTCAGTAGCACCCATGATTACTATCAGAAACATGAAAGTAAGAACAAACTCAATGACAACTGCCGACAATACTCCATACCCGTGAGGTGAAAGAGCGCCATACCCGTTAGCAGCAAAAGCACCCGGCTGAGAGTTGTCAATAGCGAATCCTGTTTTGCCGGAAGCTACAATGTAGATAACAGCGGCAGCGGCAAGGGCTCCAAGAATCTGAGAAATGATGTAGGGCAATACATCTTTACCGCTGGTTCTGCCACCGGTATAAAGACCCAGGGTAACGGCAGGATTGAAGTGAGCTCCTGAAATATGCCCCAGGCCGTAGGCACCTACTAGTACGGTAAGACCGAATGCAAGGGCTACTCCCGCATAAGCAATACCTAAATCGGGTATTCCTGCTGCCAATACAGCACTACCACAACCTCCAAGTACCAAACCGAAAGTTCCGAGAAATTCTGCTAAGTTTTTCTTCATAAAATTAATATGTTAATTTATACCTACTCGTAAGGCTTTTCGGTATCCGCCTCCTGAATAACTTATTTTTTTTTTTTTTTGAAAAAAAAGTTGATGAATGTCAAAAGTAGAAATAATTTTTGATTATAATAACTATTTAACATATTTTCAACTTGTTATCCGAAAAAAAAACAAAGTGAAATTTCTACGATAGCGTAATACTGATAATATTTCTGTTTAATTTTTCAGGTTTTCAATTTACAAATGAATCTTCCTATATCATGTAAAATGATTATCTTTGCAACCCATTTTTTACTGATTTTGAATTTATCCGAATTTCAACATCTTTATGCCCACCATCCTCAGATAGAAGCGTTGACTTTGTGGGCAGCAACACACGAATCAAATCTCAGAATTTCCGGTTTGTGCGGGTCGTCGTTGTCACTTGTAATGGCTGCATTCACACAGCGGGTAAAACAGAATCATGTGTTTGTGATGACCGATGCCGACGAAGCAGGATATCTGTATAATGACCTCCGGCAGATACTATCCGATGAGGTAGTTATGTTTTTTCCTTCGTCATACAAAAAAACCATTCGCTTGTCGCAGCTCGATTCTTCCAACGAAATACTCCGGACAGAAGTGCTCAACCGGCTGACTAACACTTCTTCACAGGCAATCGTAGTTACCTATCCTGAAGCCATGATGCAAAAAGTGATTTCACAGCATGGTTTCAAATCGAAAACATTGAAAATAAAAGCCGGCGAAAATATCAGTATCGGTTTTCTGATAGAAATTTTAACAGCGTATGGCTTTCAACGTGTCGATTTCGTGTACGAACCGGGTCAGTTTTCAGTACGTGGAGGCATTGTGGATGTTTTTTCATTTGCATTCGAACTGCCATACCGACTTGATTTCTTTGGCGATGAAGTGGAAACAATCCGAATTTTTGATATTGAAACACAACTTTCGCAGGATAAAAAGCAGCAAATCGAAATTGTACCCGATTTGCACAAAAGCTACAATGATACAAAATATGTCAGTTTTCCGGAATTTGTGTCCGGTCAAACCTGGTTCCATTTTACAGATGCTGCCTTTGTCCGCGACCGGATCAATCAGCTTTACGACGATGCTTTGGTAAAGGCCAATACGGAAAATCAACTAGTTGAAAATCTGTATGCCACACATATCACAGGCCATGAGTTTCTTCAGCATCTTACGGATTACCGAAAACCGGAATGGGGAAATAAATCTTTTTTCAAAGCCAAACAAACCATCCATTTCAATACTTCTCCACAGCCTGTTTTTCAGAAGAATTTCGAATTAATAAGCAACAACCTGAAGAAAAATATCGCTGAAGGTTATAAAACCTTTATTTTCAGCGACAGCGTAAAACAAACCGACCGGATTGCTGCCATCTTTAAAGACCGAAACGATGAAATTGTTTTTCAACCTGTAAAAAACACCATTCACGAAGGTTTTGTTGATCATGATCTCTCATTGGTTTGTTACACCGACCATCAGATTTTTGACCGTTTTCACAAATATCAGCTCAAAACCGATAAAACACGCCAGGGTAAAGTGGTGATGACACTCAAGGAACTCAATCAATTACAATTTGGCGACTTTGTGGTTCATGTAGATCATGGAGTAGGCAAGTTTGGCGGGCTGGTAAGGACTAATGTGAACGGGAAGATGCAGGAAATGGTGAAACTGATTTACAAAGATGACGATATAATATTTGTAAGTATTCATTCGTTGCACCGGATTTCAAAATACAAAGGCAAAGAAGGCGAGGCACCCCGTATCAACAAGCTCGGCTCCGGTGCCTGGGAAAGGCTGAAAGAACGCACAAAAGCCAAAGTTAAGGACATAGCCCGCGACCTGATTAAGCTCTATGCCAAGCGAAAAGCCGAAAAAGGATTTGAATTTTCGCCCGACAGTTATTTGCAGCAGGAGCTGGAGGCTTCTTTTCTGTATGAAGATACACCCGATCAGGTGAAAGCTACCGCCGATATCAAAAAGGATATGGAAACCGATATGCCTATGGACAGGCTTGTATGTGGCGATGTTGGATTTGGTAAAACCGAAGTTGCCATTCGTGCATCGTTCAAAGCTGTAGCCGACAGCAAGCAGGTGGCTGTACTTGTGCCCACTACGGTACTTGCAATGCAGCATTATAATACTTTCAAAGACAGGCTGAAAGATTTTCCGTGCACCATTTCATACCTGAGCCGAGCCAAATCTGCCCAGAAAACTTCAGAAACGCTTAAAAAACTCGAAGAAGGAAAGATTGACATTATCATCGGTACACATAAACTGGTTGGTAAATCGGTAAAATTCAAAGATTTAGGTTTGCTTATCATTGACGAAGAGCAGAAGTTTGGTGTATCGGTAAAAGAAAAACTGAAAGAACTCAAAGTGAATGTGGATACACTCACTCTAACTGCTACACCCATTCCCCGGACGCTTCAGTTTTCGCTGCTTGGTGCCCGCGATTTATCAATCATCAATACACCACCACCAAACAGATACCCTGTTCAGACTGAAATTCACCCATTCGACGAAGAAGTTATCCGCGATGCCATCCAGCTGGAGATGAGCCGTAATGGCCAGGTTTTTTTTATCAATAACCGAATTCAGAATATTTACATGATTGAGGCCATGATAAAAAGACTCGTTCCGGGTTGCAGGGTAGCTGTAGGTCACGGACAAATGCATGCAGATAAACTGGAAGAAATCATTATGGATTTCATTGATTATGAATACGATGTGCTTGTGGCAACCACCATCATCGAATCGGGCATCGACATTCCGAACGTAAACACCATAATTATCAATAGTGCTCACCGGTTTGGACTAAGTGACTTGCATCAGTTGCGCGGCAGGGTAGGGCGCAGCAACCGGAAAGCCTTCTGTTACCTGCTTTCGCCGGATATGAGTCTGCTCACACCTGAGGCACGCAGGAGGCTCAAAGCCATCGAAACCTTTGCCGAACTTGGAAGCGGATTCAATATCGCTATGCAGGATCTCGATATTCGTGGAGCCGGCAATATGCTGGGTGCTGAGCAGAGTGGTTTTATTGCCGATTTGGGTTACGAAACCTATCAAAGAATTCTGAACGAAGCCGTACACGAACTCAAAGACGAAGAATTTGCCGATCTGTATGCCGATGAACGCACCGAAGGAGGTAAAAATAAAGTATATGTAACAGATTGTCAGATTGATACAGATATGGAACTGATGTTTTCGGCAGACTACATCGAAAATGTTTCGGAGCGTATCTCGCTGTATCAGACACTGGATGCTCTGGAATCAGAATCCGAACTTGAACGTTTTCAGCGCGAACTGACCGACCGGTTTGGAAAAATACCCAATCAAGCCACCGGATTGATGCTCATAGTTCGACTGCGCTGGCTCGCCATGCGTTACGGCGTTGAAAAACTGGTATTAAAAAACCAACAGATGATTGCATACCTGGTCAGCAATCAGAAATCAGTCTACTATCAGTCCGATGAATTTGGACGCATGCTTCAGTACATGGCCAGAAATCCACGTGTATGCAAACTCAGGGAGCAAAACGGTCGACGCTCGGTTGTTTTTTCAACTGTAAAATCGGTAGAAGAAGCCTGGGGAGTGTTTGAAGCAATATAAATATTACCTGAAAATTTTTACAAGCTAAAAGAAATAAAACGATTCAACAAAGCAAAGGTATTTAAAATAAAGGTTCTACTGGATTTCCTGTGAAGAAATAAGTTTTTTATCTTTGTTTCATGAAAACATCCGTTGAGAATATATTAGAGAAAATACTATTACCCGTT
>SAAL01000176.1 GCA_009929445.1 Bacteroidia bacterium | reverse complement strand
TAATGGAAAAATTGTTCTCTGAAAATGAAAAACTTACAAAATACTTAAATTTCAAAAACCTACCGCAAGCGGGTTAAATGAAGCTTGCGAAAGTTGAATCTATTAATAGTTGCTTTTTGTCCAGCAGCTCAGCCCCCATGCTCAATTCTCGATAGCAGCACGGGTGGCTGAGTGTTTTTTTGTATTTCAAAAAAATGTATCGAAGCCACATCTTATTAGCAGCTCAGCCCCCATGCTATGTTCACCAGCTGCACCGATAGCTGAGTCGGTCACTGAGCAGGTGGCTGAGCTTGTCGAAGCCACTTCTTCTTCGCCAACTCTTTCAACTCCTCATGCCTTCCTTCGATCAGTGCCAGTTTCTTTTCCCTTCTCCATCCCTGAACTTGTTTTTCCCGATAAAATGCGTCTGAGACACGATCGAATTCTTCATAATAAACTAATTCAACCGGAAGTCGCTTACGGGTATAATTAGCTCCTTCTCCTGCCTGATGTTGTGCAATGCGTATTTGTAAATTATTGGTACTACCGGTGTAGAAACTTCCGTCGGCACAGAGCAGTATGTACATATATCCGCCTATCATCGTTTATTCGTCCAATTCGCGCCAATTCGTGGAATTGTTACTATTGTAATTCGTGATTAATCCGTTAAATTCGTATAATACCACTTCACCGCCTCTTTCAGTCCTTCCTGCATCGAAAACTGCGGATTATAGCCAAGCAGTTGTTTTGCCTTTTCGATACTTGCCAGCGAATGCGGGATATCTCCTTTCCGTTCCGGGCCATAGGTAATAGCTACATCGGCAATTTCGGGATCGTATCCGGATAAAATATCTTTCAGCATGGTCACCAGTTGCGTGAGTGTGGTTCGGTCGCCAAAGGCGGTGTTATAGATTTGATTTACCGCTTCGGGGTTGGTGGTGGTCATCGCCAGTTTGTTCATCAGCACCACGTTGTCGATGTAGGTAAAGTCGCGGCTGTTCTCACCGTCGCCGTTGATGGTCGGCGATTCGTGGTTCATAAACTTCTTCACAAAAAGCGGAATAGCAGCAGCGTAGGCTCCGTTGGGGTCCTGACGCCTTCCGAAGACATTGAAGTAGCGGAGTCCTATGTATTCCAAACCGTAGGTACGGGCAAAAACGTCGGCATAGAGTTCGTTCACGTACTTGGTGATGGCATACGGTGAGAGCGGTTTCCCGATTACTTCCTCCACCTTCGGGAGGCTTTGGCTGTCGCCGTAGGTAGATGAGCTGGCGGCAAAGATAAAGCGTTTCACTCCGGCGTCGCGCGAAGCGATGAGCATATTCAGGAATCCGGAGATATTCACTTCGTTGGTGGTTGCCGGGTCGTTGATGGAGCGGGGCACGGAGCCGAGCGCCGCCTGGTGAAGCACATAGTCCACACCTTCCACCCCTTTTCGGCAGTCCTCCGGACGACGGATATCACCTGTCTGCAATTCGAAGCGATCGGGATATTCATTCAACAGCGGTTGAATATTTTCCATTTTCCCGGTTGCAAAATTATCCAGACAGCGAACATTGTATCCGTCTTTCAGTAATGCTTCACATAAATTGGAGCCTATAAATCCGGCACCGCCGGTAATGAGAATATTTGACATGATTTTTTTCAATTTTTCAATTTTTCAATTTACAATTTACAAAAAGGTACGCGGATGACGCGGATTTTACTGATTTATGCCCTTTAGTGAGCGGGTGACCCGGAGTCCTGATATATTTACAATTTACAATTCCGCTGTCTGCCGTCTTTTCGTCATTTACCGGTTGTATGAATTTGATTTACAACATGCTATAAATCACGATTTGAAATTAGCCATTTGTATGCAGGTATGAGTCGAACTGTAAACTGATTTACCTCCATTAACTGCTCTCTATCCCAGGTTAGAAGTAATAAATTGTTGCATTTTAATTCTGCTGCTGCTTCGGTTAATGCATCTAACTCCCGTTTCAGGGTTTTGGGCTGATTGATATCATAACAAACCTGAATTAACTGCTCAACACGATGTCCTTTACGAATCAGAAAGTCAATTTCACGATCGTTGCGGGTTCGATAGTAAAACAATTCCAGTTCGGGTTTGTAATTGTGGCGAAAAAGTTCAATGAAAACAAGGTTTTCAAGCAGTCTTCCGTAATTGGGTGAAAGTTCAAAGGAACGTGCCTGAACAAATCCGTTATCGATAATAAAAATTTTCTGCGATGCTTTTTGTTGTTGTTTTATTTTGGTATCGTACCTGGTAATGCGTTGAAATAAATAAGGTTCTTCCAGGTATCCGATAAATTTCTGAACCGTAGCTACACTGTTAAAACCCAGGTTTTCCTTAATTTGATTGTAAGTGAAAAGATTGGTATAGTTAGATAATAAAAAGTTCGACAAATCGTAAAGCTGCTGGGTTTGGCGTATCCGGAACCGTTTCAATATATCTTTAAGTAACACGGAGTCAAACAGCGATGAAAGATAATTTTTTAATAAACCGGGATTTAAAATTGTTTCAGGAAATCCACCATTAAGCATATATGTATGTAACCATCCCAGTAACTTGCCGGTCTCCAACGGAGTTTCCGGATTTACATCAATCGATGGGTCGTTAACGTGTAAAAACTCCATGAAACTGAAAGGAAAAACAGGAATCTGAATATATCGTCCTGTAAGCGATGTTGCCATTTCGCTGGATAGCAATTTTGAGTTCGATCCGGTAATTACAAGATTTAGTCCCCTGCGATACAACTTATTAACCCAGAGTTCCCAGTTGGGCAGGTTTTGAATTTCGTCCAGCAGAAGAAACTCAAAATTTTGGTATATTTCTTTTAATGTCAGTGTGACAGTATCTTCATCGAAATGCTTCAGAAGCAGGTCATCATCGAAATTGAGATATGCAAAGTTTTGATTCTGCAACAGTTGTAATGCCAAAACAGATTTTCCAGCCCTGCGCGGACCGGTAATAAGTTTAATGAGCGTAGTATTAAGGTATTCAGTTTTAGTTTGTAAATCAATACGACTAATATAAACCTTACTGAGTAATAAATTCCGCTCTTCGAGCTGCTGAAGAAGTATGTTTTTTATCATTAGTTTGTATTATAATGAACAAAAATAGTGATTTTTATTCAGTACAGCATATATTTTGAATAAAAACAAGTGATTTGAATTAAACATTTACGATTTAACGATTTACGATTTTTAAAAGTTACAAGACAAACCTGAGAAGACCCTGACAGCGGTCGCCAGTTCCTGTCAGCGGTTGAAAACTATAAACTAGCCACAATTTTACTACCCATTAGGTTACGACATCCCTGTCTT
>SAAL01000004.1 GCA_009929445.1 Bacteroidia bacterium | reverse complement strand
CCCGGAAACAACATAAGCTGGACGGATAATAATAAAGACGGAATTGTGGATGACTTTGTGGCCTGTAAGAATAAATTCCAGTTGATGTATGATCTCGGAGTGCGTTCTTTTGCTGTTTTCTTCGACGATATCGGCGGAGTAGGAGCCGACCCCGTTAATCAGGCAAAGTTGATGAATTATCTGACCACTGAATTTGTAAATAAGAAAACAGATGTTTCACCTTTGCTGCTCTGTCCTACTCAATACAATAAATCATGGTCAAGCGGAACTTATCTTTCTATCCTTGGTACACAAATGGATTCAAGTGTGCGGATTATGTGGACAGGCAACAGCGTGGTAGATATGATCAACAAAACCGACTTGGATTGGATCAATGCTCAAATAAGCCGAAAAGCATACATCTGGCTCAACTATCCGGTGACAGATTATTGTGTGGACCATCTGCTGATGGGACCTACCTACGGAAACGATATAAATATAGCATCACAGCTCTCAGGCTTCACGGCCAATCCGATGGAATATGCCGAGGCTTCCAAAGTGGCTCTTTACAGCATTGCCGATTATACCTGGAACATGTCAAAGTATAATTCAAACAGTTCATGGCTGAGGGGTTTGAAGTACCTGATGCCGCAGAATTATGATGCTTTTAAAATCTTCTGTGAAAACAATATTGATTTGGGCTCGACAGTTCACGGTTTGCGTCGTAGTGGCGAATCTGCTGAATTTAAGACTGTTGCAGATGCATTCATGACAGACTTTACAGCCGGTAAATATAATTCGGCACAAATTAATGCGCTTGCTGAGCAATTCCAGCGTTTTATCAATTCAACAAACGAACTTACTGCCTCTACGAATAATCCTTATTTGATTGAAGAAATTAAGCCCTGGATGGATGTTTTCAGCCTGATGGGACAGCGGGGAAAACTGCTGTTGGATATGTACGAAGCCCTGAATGCCGAAGATTCTGTTGCTTTTATAAATCACTACCTCAAAACTGATTCGCTGGAAATTGTGCAGGGAAAAATTCGCTCAAGAGATTTTTCGGGAAGCATTAAAAATCCTTATCCAAAACCAGCCAATGAGGTTGTTGCTCCTTTCCTGAAGCAACTGAAAGCTCGTTTGATTAACAACTACCGGAATAAATTCGATTACCGGACAGATGTTTTCCCGACTATTTTGCTTGAGAATGGTAATTACTATATTAAATACAACGGAAAATATCTTACTAACCGAAATGCAAATGCTTCGGGCGGGAATCCTGAATTTCTGGCTGACAGAGATTCCATCAATCCGCAACGTCAGGAGTGGACCGTAACCATCGACCCCATTACTGAACGATACAGTATCCGTAATACACAGGACAATCGCTATGTAAATGAATTGGGAAATTTCGGAGTAAACTCCTACGAAGCTATTTGGCATACCTACAACTTACATCGTTTCAGTGGAAAATATGCCATACAGAATGCCGGTTCGGCTGGCGACAAATTCTGGCAGTCAAACGCTACACGCATCAGTCCAAGCACCGATAATCTGCTATCCTCCGGCAACTTCCTGTTCGAATTCGTACCCGTGGGACAGGAGTCGGCACTTCATCCCGTAATAACATTTGGCGAAACATATTACGTAAAATTTAACGACAATTTTCTGACGAATAATAACCCGAACGGATCTGGTGGCAATCCAACTTTCAGGACGTATATAACAACGCCCGACTCAAAAACTCAAAAATGGATTTTTACCCTGGATACTACTTCAGACCGTGTAAAACTCGTTAATGCAGTCGACAACAGGTATGTGAATGAATTGGGAGCTTTCGGTACAAATCAGTATTATCCGGCCTGGAATTCCTATGTGATAACCGAACTGGGTGGAAAATTTTCTATCAGAAATGCCGGAGATGCCGGAGATAAATACTGGAAAGCCGGTACACGCATCGAAGCAGGTGATGCGGGACAGGCAGAAAGCTATATTTTTGAGATTGTATCTGATAAAACAACCACTTCTATAAAAAAAAAAAAATTCAAACGAGTTTTCAGTTGCACTAAATAATGGATACCTACAGGTTTTCGGCGGCGAAATGAAAACTATACAACTCTCTAATTTACAGGGAGTTCGAATTGCTTCGGTGAATAATTCCAATGTAATGGAAGCTAGTTGTCTGGCAAGTGGAATTTATATTCTTTCTGTGGTTTCCACGAATGGAACAAAAGATACTTTCAAACTGTTAAAACCATAAGTTTTATAATTATCCATATTTTTTCAGAAATAAAGAATAATCAAATAAAAAAGATGAGAAACTTAAAAACAGCTAAAATCGGTTTTTTAACCGGATTCATTTTGCTGACTTCTGCTTTTGTAAACGCTGAAGATATGCTGAGCGGATTCCGCTATGCCAATGAGCAGGCACCTTCCGGCAAAGAGTGGGAATCACCTGAAAATCTGGCGCTCAACAAAGAGCAGCCGCGTGCTTATTTCTTTTCCTTTGAAAACAAAGAAAGCGCCCGCAAAGTACTTCCTGAAAACTCCGCTTATTGGAAATCTTTAGACGGAACGTGGAAATTCAACTGGGTAAAACATCCCGACGAACGTCCCATGGATTTTTACAAACCGGAATTCAACGTAAATGGATGGGAAAATATTCCTGTACCCGTAAGCTGGAATATCCATGGAATACAAAAAGATGGTTCGCTGAAATACGGTGTGCCCATTTATGTCAATCAACCGGTAATTTTCCAGCACAAAGTGGCTGTAGACGACTGGCGCGGTGGCGTAATGCGTACACCACCAGCAAATTGGACAACATACGAATACCGCAACGAAGTCGGTTCCTTCCGTCGTGATTTTACTGTTCCGCAGGAGTGGGACGGGCGTCAGGTGTTCCTGAGTTTCGACGGTGTGGATAGCTTTTTTTACCTGTGGATTAACGGTCAGTACGTAGGTTTCTCCAAAAATTCACGCAACGCGGCCCGTTTCGACATCACCAGACACCTGCAAAAAGGCAACAATACGATAGCCGTGGAAGTTTATCGCAGCAGCGATGCGTCATTTCTGGAAGCACAGGATATGTTTCGTCTGCCCGGAATTTTTCGTACAGTGGCCATTTATTCCACTCCTAAAACGCATATCCGTGACATTCAGGTAATTCCGACGTATAAATTCGGAAATGGTCAGTTGGACGTAACTGTGAATTTGCGCAATCTTGATAAGAAAAAAATAAACATCAGTCAATATAAGGTGAAATATTCACTTTACGAAAACGAACTCTATTCCGACCAAAACAAATATGTAACGGGTTATGAAATGGCTTTTTTGCCCACAAAGGAAAAAGTGCAAATCAATCCCGGAAAAACCTACACAGGAAAGAAACAGGAATTAAAATTTGAAAACATAAAACCCTGGTCGGCCGAAACACCCAACCGCTACACATTGGTGGTTGAATTATTGGATAAGAAAGGTCGTGTGGTGGAAACTGTTTCAACTTACACCGGTTTCCGATCGGTGGAAATCCGCGATACCAAAGCCGAAGACGATGAATTCGGACTGGCGGGACGCTATTATTATATCAACGATATGGCGGTAAAATTGAAAGGGGTGAACCGCCACGAAACCAATCCATCGACCGGAAAAGTGGTTTCTCGCAAGCAAATGGAAGAAGAAGTGATGCTGATGAAACGTGCCAACATCAACCACGTACGAAACTCCCACTACCCGGACGATCCGTACTGGTACTACCTTTGCGATAAATACGGAATTTACCTCGAAGACGAAGCCAACATCGAATCGCATCAGTATTATTACGGTGCTGCTTCACTTTCGCATCCGGTGGAGTGGAAAGATGCACACGTGGCTCGTGTAATGGAAATGGTTCACAGCACCATCAACAATCCTTCGGTGGTAATCTGGTCGCTCGGTAACGAAGCCGGACCCGGCAAAAACTTTGTATCGGCCTACGATGCACTCAAAAAAGTGGATGTTTCACGCCCGGTTCAGTACGAGAGAAACAACGACATTGTAGATATGGGCTCCAATCAATACCCGTCTATAGCCTGGATGCAGGGTGCCGTGAAGGGAAATTACAACATCAAATATCCCTTCCACGTATCCGAGTACGCTCACTCCATGGGAAATGCTTGCGGAAATCTGGTGGATTACTGGGAAGCCATCGAAAGCACCAATTTCTTTATGGGTGGAGCCATCTGGGACTGGATTGATCAGGCTATGTACAACTACGATTCGGCCACAGGCACTAAATACCTGGCTTACGGAGGCGATTTTGGCGACACACCGAATGACGGTCAGTTTGTGATGAACGGCTTAATTTTCGCCGATATGGAACCGAAACCGCAATATTACGAAGTGAAAAAAGTGTATCAGCACATCGGCGTGAAAGCGGTGGACGTGGAACGTGGAGAATACGAGATTTTCAATAAATATTACTTCAAAAATCTGAACGATTACGAAGTAAAATGGACAGTTTACGAGGACGGAAAAGAAGTTCAGAGCGGACGAGTGGATGCCGGACAAATCCTGGCTCGTCAGAAGAAGACCGTGAAGTTGCCGTATAACTATGCTTCGCTTCGCAAAGATGCCGAGCATTTTGTGAAATTCCAGTTCCTGCTGAAAAACGATGAACCCTGGGCTAAAAAAGGGTATGTGCAAGCCGAGGAACAAATCGCACTAAAGCAGGCAGTTCGTCCTTCCATTGCCGAAGTTGTGAAAGCAAACGCAACGAAACCGACCTGGAAAGAATCGGCTGACAAAACATTTATTGAAGTAAGAGGTGAAGAATTTATAATGAATTTCGATACCAAAACCGGAACGATTTACAACCTCACTTACGGCAACCAAACCGTAATTGCAGACGGTAGCGGCCCGAAATTAAATGCTTTGCGTGCATTTGTAAACAACGACAACTGGCTGTACGAAAGCTGGTACCAAAACGGATTGCACAACCTCCAGCACAAAGCACAAAATTACCGCGTGAGTCAAACTGCCGACGGAACGATTACCGTGGCATTTGAAGTAACTTCTCAAGCACCCAACGCGGCCCGTATCACGGGCGGCTGGTCATCCGGCAAAAATAAATTGGAGGAACTGACTGATACGCCGTTTGGAGCGAACGATTTCAAATTTACGACACAGCAAATTTTCACCGTTTACACTGACGGTTCAGTAGAATTGCAAGCCAGCATCACGTCCAACAAACCCAAACTGATACTTCCACGCCTGGGATATATGATGCAAGTGCCCCAAAAATACGGCAACTTTACCTATTACGGTCGCGGCCCGATTGACAACTACAACGACCGCAAAACCGGACAGTTTATCGAGCAATTCAGCAGCACGCCGAAAGACGAGTTTGTGAATTTCCCGAAACCGCAGGACATGGGCAACCACGAAGAAGTTCGCTGGGCAGCACTGACTGATAACGGAGGTAATGGTGCTGTTTTCGTGGCACAGGATGCCATGTCGGTTTCGGCACTACAATACTCACCGCTCCAACTCACGCTTGCACCGCATATCTACGAATTACCGAAGGCGAAAGATACTTATCTGATTCTGGATGCGGGCGTAACCGGGCTGGGCGGATACAGTTGTGGACAAGGCGGACCGCTTGAAAAAGACCGTATTCTGGCTGATTACCACGACTTTGGATTTATTATTCGCCCTGCGGGCAAAAATTTGGCCGAAACAGCCAACGTTTCCACAGCCGGTGAAGTGCCGATTTCCATCATTCGCGATGCCAAAGGAAAAGTGGAAATCTTGGCAAGCCGCAATCAGCAAGAAATTGTTTACACATTAAATAAAGCCAAAAAAGAAAATTCGTACTTTATGCCGCTGCAACTGCGTGATGGAGGAACGGTAACTGCCTGGTTCAAAGGCAATCCGAATACAAAAACAACGGCAGTATTTGATAAAATCTTAACCGTACAGCTGGAAGTGGTTTCTGCAAGTAGTGTGGAGCCCGGTTCAGGCGATGCTGCTCACCTGGTAGATGGCGATCCTACTACTATTTGGCACACCATGTATTCGGTTACTGTGGCAAAACATCCGCATTGGGTGGATTTTGATATGGGCAATGAAAAAACGCTGAAAGGCTTCACTTACCTGCCACGCCAGAATGGCACCAACGGAAACGTGAAAGATTACACGCTGCAAGTGAGCTCCGACGGTAAAACCTGGTCGGAACCGGTTGCTAAAGGCACATTTGACCGTTCCGGTAACGAAAAAATAGTAATGCTCGACAAATCTGTAAAAGCTCGCTATGTGCGTTTTACAGCCCAGAGCGAAGTGAACGGCGCCGACTTTGCCAGTGGAGCAGAGTTCGGAGTGTTGGCGGAATAACGAATTCCACTTATATAAAAAAACCAGCTAATTTATTGATAATTAGCTGATTTTTTTTATGTGTCAAACAATTCTTTAACTCTGTCCGAAAGAGCCTCCGATAATATCCAGCAGTTCGTTGGTTATAGCTTGCTGACGCGATTTGTTGTATTGCAGATTGAGCTTCTGTAGCAGGTCATCAGCATTGTCGGTGGCTATCTGCATAGCAATGGTTCGGGCAGCGTGTTCAGATGCGTTGCTGTCCAAAAGAGCGGTGTACACTTTCAGACGCAGTACTTTCGGTATTAATTCGCTCATAATCGTTTTTCTGTCGGGTTCAACCAGGTAATTTAGCAATACACCGCTCTGGTAATTATGAGCAGATTCCAGTTTGATGGGCAGCAGGGTTTCTTCAAGTAGCACCTGTGAACTTTTGTTTTTGAAATGATGATAGATTAATTCCACTTTGTCCACCTCACCGTTTCTAAAGAGTTGCATCACTCTGTCAGTCAGTGCCTGTGCGGCCGGATAGGTTGGTTTATCGGCCATTTCATCGAAATTTTCAATAGGAAATCCAATTTTTTTTACCACTCTGCCAATTTTTTTTCCTATCGGGAAAATCAGGATATTCTCCCGCCCGAGATGATTATATCGCTCGAGTGTGGCAGTTAGTTTTTTTGCAATGTTTGAGTTGAATCCTCCGCAAAGACTTGAGTTAGATGAAAATGCAATGACTGCAACCCGCTTGATTTCCCGGCTTTCAGCGTAGATGGAAGAACTTTCTTCTTCTGCATTCAGGAAATTGTTCAGAATCTGATTTAGTTTCTGCTCGTACGGATAAAAACTTTCAATCCTTTTCTGCGCTTTGCGTAACTTGGCAGACGAAACCATCTTCATCGCCGAAGTGATTTTCTGTGTAGATTTTACGGATTGTATCCTCGATTTTATTTCTTTTAATGAAGCCATTCTTCGGACTTTAGACTAATAGACCAAAGTCTATCAGACTTTTAATTACTAAAAATTATCTGTTAAATAAGTCAGAGCTATTCCTATATTCTTCTTGCAACCTCTTCTGCCACTTTTTCAAGCAGAGTTGTCACTTTTTCGTCGATTATTCCCTTTTTGATTACGTCCAATACGTCTTCCTGATGTGTCAGTTCAAGGGTACTCAGATATTCCTCCTCAAAAACAGTTACTTTTTCAAGTGGAACTTTAGAAAGCAGCCCATGAGTACCGCAATAGAGTACTGCCACTTGTTTTTCTACAGCCATTGGTTGATGAAGTTTCTGAACCAGCAATTTTGTGTTTTTCTGTCCTTTATCAATGGTCATGGCAGTCACCGCATCCATATCGCCTCCAAACTTGGTAAATGCTTCAAGTTCACGAAACTGTGCCTGGTCAATTTTTAGTGTTCCGGCTACCTTTTTCATGGCTTTGATCTGAGCGTTACCGCCTACACGCGATACGGAGATTCCCACATTTACAGCCGGACGATTTCCCTGATTGAATAAGTCGGTATCAAGAAATATCTGTCCGTCGGTAATCGAGATTACGTTCGTTGGTATATAGGCAGATACGTCGCCCGCCTGGGTTTCTATCATTGGAAGAGCTGTGAGTGAACCACCGCCTTTCACTCTGCCTTTGAGGCTCTCGGGCAGGTCGTTCATTTGTTTGGCTACTTCTTCCTGATTGATGATTTTAGCGGCTCTTTCGAGCAGGCGCGAGTGCAGATAGAAAATATCGCCCGGATAGGCTTCGCGTCCGGAAGGGCGACGAAGAATAAGCGAAACTTCGCGGTACGAAACAGCTTGTTTTGAAAGGTCGTCGTAAATAACCAGCGCATGGCGTCCGGTATCGCGGAAGTATTCGCCGATGGCAGCGCCGGCAAACGGAGCATAATACTGCAAGGCGGCCGGATCGGAGGCGTTTGCTGCCACTACAATCGTATATTCCATGGCGTTGTGCTCCTTCAGGGTGTTCACAATGGATGCAACTGTGGACCCTTTCTGACCTATTGCAACGTAAATACAGTAAACGGGGTCACCTTCATCAAAGTTTCGTCGCTGATTGATAATTGTATCAATGGCAATACTGGTTTTTCCGGTCTGGCGGTCACCGATGATAAGTTCCCGCTGCCCGCGCCCGATTGGAATCATTGCATCTATGGCTTTCAGACCGGTTTGAAGCGGCTGATTCACCGGTTGACGATAGATTACACCCGGAGCTTTGCGCTCAAGAGGCATTTCGAGTAGTTCGCCGGTAATTTTTCCCCGTCCGTCAATACCTTCTCCCAGCGGATTGATGACACGTCCGAGCATTCCTTCGCCCACAAAAATTGAAGCTACCCGCTTGGTTCGTTTTACACTGTATCCCTCTTTTATTTCATTGGACGGTCCCAGCAATACGGCTCCTACGTTGTCTTCTTCGAGGTTCATAACGATGGCCTGAATGCCATTGTCAAATTCAAGCAGCTCATTGGCTTCAGCATTTCGCAATCCGTAGATTCGAACCACTCCATCGCTTACCTGCAATACGGTACCAATTTCATCAAATTTTACTCCGTTGTCAATGCCTTCGAGTTGCAGTCGCAACACTTCTGAGACTTCGCTCACTTTTATTTTCGTATCAGACATCTGTATTTTTTTTCTTTTTGTTATTTACGATATTAGTTTGAAATGATTGAAATGTATATCAAACAATTCTTCGGTTGCGCTCAATGTACTCATTTTTTATGCGTGTCAACTGTCCCGAGAGACTTGCATCCCATCGTACATCTTCCACTTCGAGCATGAATCCGCCCAGTATTTCAGGATCTACCACTTTTTCCAGTTCAAGCGTGCCCCCCGTTTTATCGGTTACCAGCGAAATCAAACGTTCTTCGGTGGCTTTGTCCACCTCGAAAGCTGTAGTGAGTTTTCCGTAAAGGATGTTTTTGTCTTTCCGGTACAGATCGATGTATTTCAGCATGATGTATTGCACCTGATTTTCTCGTCCGTTTTTCAGGAGCAAATCGGTGAAATGCTCGAAAGTTTTGCTGGTTGATCCGCCGGCCGCATTGAGAATCAGTTGTCGTTTTTCCGATTGTGGCAATACCGGATTATCGAGCACAATCCTCAGTTCACCCATTTTCAAAAACATGTGGGTCAGCATTTTGGCTTCGCCATACACTCTTTCCACTGATTTTGTTTCTACTGCAAAATCAAACAGGGCGGTGGCATATCTAACTGATATAAGTCCGGTATTCATACTTTTAATTTATAAGTATAATCAGATTGAATGGTATATGAATAAATGTATATGTGAATGATACATTTCTTTATACTATTCATCCAAATCAGGATTTCGGTATGTTGAATTCATCGAGCAGACGGTCAATCATATCCATTTGTTCGTTTTTCTTTTCAAGATTCTTTCGCAGCACTTTTTCTGAAATTTCAACCGAAAGTGTTGCTACTTCTCTCCGGATTTGACGAATGGCGTCTTCTTTCTCAAGTGCAATTTGTTCGCGGGCATTTTCCATGATTTTCGAAGCCTCCTCGGTAGCTTTGTCTTTGGCGCCGTTTACTATCAAATCCCTTGATTTGGCAGCTTCTGCAAGTATCCTGGATTGCTCTTTACGGGCTTCTTCCACTATGGCTTGTCCGTCGGCCTTCACTCTGGCCAGCTCGTCGCGGGCTTGTTTGGCAGCGAGAAGCGAATCATCTATATACTTATTCCTTGCGTTTACGCCTTTCAGTATTGCAGGCCATGCAAATTTAGCCAGAATAAAAAAGACAACCAGAAAAGGAATGAGCATCCAGAAGATCAGACCGACTTCAGGAGTGAAAAGTTCCATAAGCTATTTGATGAAAATGGCCAGAGCACAAACGATAACTGCAAGGAATGCAACCCCCTCGATAAGTGCAGCAATCACGATCATATTCGAACGTATGTCGCCGGCTGCTTCCGGCTGACGTGAAATAGCATCCATAGCTTGTCCGCCAATGCGGCCGATGCCAAGACCTGCGCCAATTACTGCAATACCTGCGCCCAGTGCTGCGCCTAAATTTGCGAAACCCGCTGATGCGGCAACTTGTAATAAGATGGTTAGTAACATAATGTCTTTCTTTTAATTGTTTGTAATATTTATGTAATTTAATTATTGATTGTTAGTGTTCGGTTGATTCATGAACTTTGTGAGTGTGATGTTCGGCTCTTGCCATGCCTATAAATATGGATGAAAGCATGGTGAAAACATACGCCTGGATGAAAGAAACAAGCACATCAAGCAGCACCATAAAAATGGAAAATGCAACTGAAACTACTGAAACGCCTGCGGCAGCTCCTACACCAAGCATTGCCGCAAAAATAAATATCAATCCCATAAGTACCAGCACAATCATGTGTCCGGCCAGCATATTGGCAAAAAGACGAATCATCAAGGCAAAGGGTTTCGTAAGTATTCCAATAAATTCGATTAACTGCATGAGTGGGAAAACAGGTGTTTTCAGAAAAACC
The DNA here is from genome assembly GCA_009929445.1 of Bacteroidia bacterium. Taxonomy (GTDB): domain Bacteria; phylum Bacteroidota; class Bacteroidia; order Bacteroidales; family Paludibacteraceae; genus UPXZ01. The sequence goes on along the minus strand of SAAL01000004.1, from coordinate 53,617 downwards.
GGCACATCCGGCCAGAAAATCTCTTTCCAGTATTCTTTGTTGCCAAAAAAGTTGGTGGCAACAAACGTAAGCATTGCCAGCACAAATGTGACGGCAATATTACCGGTGACATTGGCACCTCCGGGAAACAGCGGTATCAGCCCGAACAGATTATTGAAGAAGATAAAATAAAAAACGGTGAGCAGATAGGGTGCAAATCGCTTGTAATCATTCGGAATACTGGGTTTGATGATATCGTTGTGAACACTCATCGTGAGCTGCTCTATGGCGCCCGCAAATCCTTTCATGGATCTGAGCGGATTTTTTTTGTATTGTGAAGCGATGCTGAGTAGTATGACAATCAGAATAATACTTGCTACGAGGATTGATGCGGCGTTTTTGGTTAGTGATAAATCCAACGGACGAATAATTTCTCCTGCTGCATTTTTAGTTACGATTTTTCCTTTGTAAGGATCTGTCTGAGAAATGTAAAAACCGTTGTGTTCGTGTCCGTGAGCCAGTTTTTTAGTTGAGAATGCATGCCATCCTCTCTCGTCTTTCACAATCATCAGCAGCGGAATGGAAATATGTTTCTCACCGATAGTCAGAATGTGCCACTCGTATGAATCCAGCACGTGAGAGAAAATCATTTCTTTGATATCGAACGGTTTTTCTTTCTCAGCTTCGCCGCCGGATGCTCTTAAAGGGCTTATATTCATAATAAAAATGAATGTAAGCAGGAGTAGCGAAAATCGTTTAAAATAAGAGGGCATATTATTTTTTATTATTGTTTAACGCCAGTAAAATCTTTGTTTCGAACACAGAAAATACCAGATCGTAAAGTATATAAGCCACCGTAAGCGGCAGAATATGTTCTTTGTCAATGAGCATGTTTATCACCAGCACAATTACAACCGGAGCCAGCAGGAGAACTCTGATGCCCAGTATACCGCCAACCGACAACTCTTTTTCCTTTTTCAGGTGTTTTTTTACATAAAAAGCTAAAACCAGCGTCAGCATAAGAAAGAATACCGGCGTGATGTAAAAATACTCAGGCATAAAGCTGAAACCAGTGAAATAAAAAACTACATAAGCTACGATGGTCAAAGCTGCAATACTTGCAGCCAGTATCCATGTTAAATGAAATGCTTTATTCATTCGTAATTCCTTCAACGGCAATGGATACCACATTTTTACTTACTTCTACAAATCCATCCGAAGCCAGGATACTCGTATCCGTGTTTTTTACGCGCCAGGTAATGTTGCCTGCCGAGAGACTCGAAATAATGGGTGCGTGATTTTCAAGTATGGTGAACCGCCCGCTCGTTCCCGGAACGGTAACCAGACTGACCTCTCCCGAAAATACAATTTGATCCGGTGTTACGATTTCAAGTTTCATTTTCAGCTTTTATTTTTTCGCCTGCTCCAGCAGTTTCTTGCCTTTTTCTATCGCTTCATCTATTACGCCTACGTTTAGGAATGCCATTTCAGGGTATTCATCTACTTCTCCGTCCAGAATCATTTTGAATCCGCGTATCGTTTCTTCAATGGGCACCATAACTCCGGGAAGTCCGGTAAACTGTGCAGCCATATACATAGGTTGAGACAGGAAACGCTGAATTTTACGGGCCCGGTTAACGGTTATCTTGTCTTCGTCAGAAAGCTCCTCCATACCGAGAATCGAAATGATGTCCTGAAGCTCTTTGTTACGTTGTAGAATCTGTTTTACCCGCTGAGCTGTATTGTAATGATCTTCTCCTAAAACTTCCGGATTCAGGATGCGTGAGGTTGAATCCAGCGGATCCACAGCCGGGAAAATACCCAGTTCGGCAATCTTACGGCTTAATACTGTAGTAGCATCCAGGTGTGAGAATGTGGTGGCCGGTGCCGGATCGGTAAGGTCGTCGGCAGGCACATAAACAGCTTGAACCGAGGTGATTGATCCTTGTTTTGTGGAGGTGATTCGTTCCTGCATGGTTCCCATTTCAGTGGAAAGTGTAGGTTGATATCCTACCGCCGAAGGCATCCGTCCGAGCAAAGCCGACACTTCGGAGCCTGCTTGTGTAAAACGGAAAATATTGTCGATAAAAAACAGGATATCATTTCCTTTTTTGTTTTCACCCACACCGTCGCGGAATGATTCGGCTACCGTTAAACCCGATAAAGCAACTGATGAACGTGCACCGGGAGGTTCATTCATTTGCCCGAAGACGAGTGTGGCCTGCGATTTCTCCACTTCATCGTAATCTACCTTGGATAAATCCCAGTTGCCTTCATCCATGCTTTTTTTGAATTCTTCACCGTAACGGATTACACCCGATTCAATCATTTCGCGCAGGAGGTCATTGCCTTCGCGCGTACGCTCACCCACTCCGGCAAACACCGAGAAACCACTGTGTCCTTTTGCAATGTTGTTGATTAGTTCCTGGATAAGTACGGTTTTACCTACTCCGGCACCACCGAATAAGCCGATTTTACCGCCTTTTGCATAGGGTTCTATCAAGTCAATGACTTTGATTCCGGTAAAAAGTACTTCGGTTGAGGTGGAAAGGTCTTCAAATTTCGGAGGCTCGCGGTGTATCGGATAAGCGCCTTCGCGATCGAGGGATTTCATACCATCGATTGATTCGCCGATTACATTCATCAGGCGTCCTTTTACCTGATTTCCCACAGGCATTGTAATGGGGCTTCCAAGCGTTTTTACGATTAGTCCGCGCCTTAATCCGTCGGTAGAATCCATTGCAACAGTGCGAACTGTGTTTTCGCCAATGTGTTGCTGAACTTCTACTACCAGCTGGCGTCCATCGCCGCGGTCAATATAAAGTGCATCGTGAATGGCCGGTAGTTTTTCTTCATCTTTTTTCTTTAAATCGAAAAACACATCCACTACCGGACCGATAATTTGTGAAATGCGACCTGCTACTATTTCTGACATATTTTTCAGGTGTTTTTTATTTTTTGAATATACAAACGTACAAAAAAACTTTTAGAGTGACAATTATTTTCCCTATGGTTTTTTATCCCTTTTTCGTTACTTTTTTAAAAACAAAACCGCCCAACCACCGGTAGGACGGTTCGGATAAATTAATCTGACTTTTATATCAGTATATCCGGATCGAGTTTGTCTTTTTCTATGTCCAGGAAGTATTTGTAAGTGCCTACTTTCAGTTCGGCGCAGGCGTCGTAATCGCATACTATAATACCTTTAGGGTGCATTTGAAGTGCGCTGATGGTCCACATGTGGTTGATGGGTTCTTCCACAGCATGACGAAGGGCCCGCGCTTTGTTGTGTCCGTTCACTATGATTACTACTTCGCGGGCATCCAGTACGGTGCCTACACCTACGGTAAGTGCTGTTTTCGGAACTTTATTCACGTCGTTGTCAAAGAAGCGCGAGTTGGCTATCATCGTATCGGTGGTAAGCGTTTTCTGCCGTGTACGCGACTGCAAAGAAGAAGCAGGTTCGTTGAACGCGATGTGTCCGTCGGGCCCAATTCCTCCCAGAAATAAATCTATGCCACCCACTTCCTTCATCGCGTTTTCGTAGGCAGCACATTCAGCTTCCAGGTCGGCGGCATTACCGTTCAGTATGTGTACATTTTCGGGTAGGATATCAATGTGGCTGAAAAAGTTGGACCACATGAACGTGTAGTAGCTCTGTTCGTGGTCCTGTTTTAGTCCTACATATTCATCCATGTTGAACGTGATTACGTTTTTGAATGACAGGGTGCCTTGCTTGTAGAGATTAATAAGGTATTTGTAGGTGCCAAGCGGCGAAGATCCCGTAGGTAAGCCGAGTACAAAAGGTTTGTCTTTGGTGGAATTGGCCGCATTTATTCTGGATGCGATGTAATTCGCAGCCCATTTTGAAACATTCTGATAATCAGGCTGAATGATAAGTCTCATGATTTTTTTTGGTTTATATATGAATAAAGTACAAATTTACGGTTTTATTTTCTAAAACTGTAAAAAATTGAAGTTTAAAAATACAACAAATTTTTTTGCTGAAAAAAATGTTTTGAAAAAAATACGATAAAAATATTGAAAGTAAAAAAAACCTTGTATATTTGCCGTGCAATTGTTTTATATTAATTATCAAATTTTATTTATTATGTCAATCAACAAAGCAATTTTAGTAGGAAATGTGGGTCGTGACCCTGAAGTACGTTATTTAGACAAGAATGTTGCAGTAGCTAATTTTACAATGGCTACTACCGAACGTGGTTATACCATGCAAAATGGGAATCAGGTGCCTGACCGCACAGAATGGCACAATGTAGTAGCATGGCGTGGTTTGGCCGAACTTGCCGAAAAATACATTCGGAAAGGTACTCAATTGTATGTGGAAGGTAAAATCCAGACTCGCAGTTGGGAAAAAGATGGAGTAAAACGTTATACAACTGAAATCATGGCCGAAACCATCCAACTGCTTGGTAAACGCCCGGAACAAAACGAAACTTCACCTGTCGCACCAATTGCAACAGCTGAAAACGAAGCCCTGAAAGCCAGTGATATTCCACTTGCGAATGAAACAGACGATTTGCCTTTCTAAAAAAGACAGTGATTACGAAAAAAACAGGACACACGGTGAATAGCTGTGTGTCCTGTTCTATTATGTAAAAATGAAAACATTGAATGGTTTTTTTTGTTTAATACTCGTAAAATTAATAATTCAATAAAGAAATGGCTTATATAAAATCTGTACGCGGTTTTACACCGCAATTTGGCGAAAATTGTTTCCTGGCAGAAAATGCCACGGTAGTTGGCGACGTAATAATGGGAGATGGTTGCAGCGTGTGGTTCAATGCTGTGCTCCGTGGCGATGTAAATGCTATCCGGATTGGAAACAATGTGAATATACAGGACGGAACCGTACTGCACACGCTGTACCAGAAGTCGGTTGTCGAAATAGGCGACTATGTATCGGTAGGGCATAATGTTATCATTCACGGAGCAAAAATCAACGACTATGCGCTCATAGGTATGGGTGCTACGCTGCTGGACTATGCAGAAGTGGGCGAGGGAGCCATCGTTGCAGCCGGTTCGGTGGTGTTGAGCAATACAAAAATACCTCCTTATACGCTTTGGGCGGGTGTGCCGGCAAAATACGTAAAGGATGTGGAACCTCATCAAACCAATGAAATGAACCGCAAAATAGCTCACAACTATGCCATGTATTCGGGTTGGTACAAGGAAGATGAATAAATATTGTAAACAGAACTAAAAAGGAAAAACGATTCGCAGTAAATAAAGACGAAGCGTTTTTTTTATATTTATTTAACAAAACAGGAGAAGCTTTAAATTACCGTTGGCAGAATGGTTTCAAACGGTTTTTCCGGATTTATTTTTATATATAAATAATATTTATCAATAAAAATATATTGAAAAACAATAAATAAGTTTTGTTTTTCGGAAAAAGTAATGTAGATTTGCGCCGTGAATCAGATTTAGTAAATTATGAATTTTACTCAATAAATCCTCCCATGAAACTCAATATGAAAAGCGGAAAATTAGGTATGTTGACAGTACTAGCAATAGTTATCTACGCAGTAATGATTCTGTCATCATTTATTTCTGAAATGGATGATTTTATGCTGGGGTATGAAATGGGAAGCAACTTAGGCAGGAGTATTACTGACAGTACGAAACAGGAAAGTGCGATGAAAACAGTTTATTTCCTTGATTTGAAAGCCGGTGAGAGCATCAGCACATTCCCGGACACCATTTGTAATCTCAAAGGAGCTCAGAAAATACCCATCCGGTTTGACAAAGCGCAGATTCTGGCCGATGCATTTTCGAAGGATGATAAATCGGCCCTGAGACTGATGAAACAGCTGGAAATACCGCTTTCATTGCTTATGCTTGTTATTGTTGTACTAATACCCGTTTTTTTTATCAAACTGAATATCAGTCTGAAAAAAGAAGTGGTTTTTGATAAATCGAATATTAAATGTATGCGCTGGATTGGTATTCTGCTCATTCTTTATTATTTTGTGATGCTTACAGTGAGCTGGATTGTCTATAAAACAAACCTGATGATGTTTGAATTCGCTGAATACAAGATTCAGTTTAAGCAACCCGACCTGATTTGGATTTTGCTTGGCGTGGTTGTGCTTTTATTTGCCGAAGTACTGTACAGGGGCTCTAAAATGAAAGACGAACAGGATCTCACCATATAAAAAAGCAAACGAAGTAAATGGCAATTATAGTAAATCTGGATGTGCAGATGGCAAAACGGAAAATATCGTTAAACGATCTTTCCGAACGGGTGGGGATTACCCCGGCCAATCTGTCGATACTGAAAACCGGAAAAGCAAAAGCCATCCGTTTCAGTACGCTCGAAGCTATTTGCAAAGAACTCGATTGTCAACCCGGAGATATTCTGGAATGGAACGAGGATGTAGAACCGGATTTACACCTTCACTCTCCCTGAAAAAAAAATACCGAAATACGTTAACACGGTTCGAATATCATTTTTATAAGTTTCTTTTCTGACCTGTTTTTATTCATTCAGCAAAAAAAACAGATTAAAAACCGGATTATGCTGAAAAACTAATATGTAACAAAAACTGTTTTTATTAAAAATTATTCTTAAAGATGAAAAAACTAACATTATTATCTGGACTAATTATGATTGCTTTTTTGGGTGCAACAGCACAGCAAATGCCACCTATCCCGCTTGACAGGGAAGTGAAAATCGGGAAACTGGACAACGGGATGACCTATTACATCCGTAAAAACAAACTGCCTGAAAATCAGGCTAATTTCTATATCGTACAGAAAGTGGGATCCATGCAGGAAGAAGAAAATCAACGCGGATTGGCTCATTTCCTGGAACACATGGCATTCAACGGCACTAAAAATTTTCCGAACGACAAAACCGGAAAAGGAATTATACCTTACCTGGAAAGCGTAGGGGTGAAATTCGGCCAGAACCTGAATGCTATGACCGGTTTTGATCAGACCATTTACCTGATAAACAACGTGCCAACCACCCGCCAGGCTGTGCTTGACAGCGCATTGATGGTGCTTCATGACTGGTCGGGCTTCCTGCTGCTTCGCGACAAGGACATCGATAAAGAGCGCAAAGTGATTCACGAAGAATGGAGAACACGACAGAATACCAACATGCGAATGCTCGAATCGCTGCTTCCCACACTTTTCAAAGGGAGTAAATATGCTCAGCGGATGCCAATAGGCACCATGGAAGTGGTGGATAATTTTCAACCCGACGTGTTGAGAGAATATTACAAAAAATGGTATCGACCTGATTTACAGGGAATAATTGTAGTAGGAGATGTCGATGTGGACAAAATGGAAAGCAACATTAAAACCATGTTTGCCGATATCAAAGCACCGGTGAATCCCGCCGAACGAATCTACGAGCAAATACCCGATAACGACGAACCACTCATCGGAATAGCCAAAGACAAGGAGAATCCAATGACCAACGTACTGCTCATGTTCAAGCGAAACGGTATTCCTGCTGATAAAAAAGCCGATATGGATTACCTGATTTATGACTTTGCCAATAAAATGGTGGAAAAAATGCTTACAAACCGGCTCGAAGAAATTCTACAGAAAGAAAATCCACCCTTTGCTTATACCGAAGCCAGCAGCGGACAGTATTTCGGATTGGCCGAGAAGACCGATGCGCTGCAAATGGTCGCCATTTCAAATCCCGGAAAAACCGATTTAGCCATCGAAACACTCATGCGCGAAGCCAAACGGGCAAAAGATTTCGGGTTCACAGCCGGCGAATTTGAACGGGCTAAAGCAACATACATGAGCAACCTGGAAAAACTTAACAACGAACGCGACAAACAACGCAGTGACTATTATGTAAACGAATATGTGAATCATTTTCTGAGAAACGAACCCATACCGGGCATCGCCGATAAATTTGCCACCATGCAGCAATTGATTGGTTACATCCCGCTCGAAGCCGTTAATCAGATAGCAAAACAACTTATTTCAGACAAAAACCGTGTTTTGGCTGTACTGGGCACCGAAAATGAAAACTATTCCACCGAAACTCAACTTTCGGAGCTGATTAAAAAAGTGGATGGAGAAACCCTGGAAGCCTATGTGGATAATACAATCAATGAACCTCTGATGGCCGATATGCCGGCTAAAGGCAGCATCATAAAAGAGGAAACCAAAGGCGATGAAATCGTCTGGACATTGTCCAACGGAGCAAAAGTGGTGATTAAGCCGACTAATTTCAAAGACGACGAAGTGTTGATATCCGGATTTGCCCCCGGTGGATCCTCTATGATAAGCAACAATTACCTTTCTGAAATAAAAATGATGGGCGAAGAAATGAAAATGATTTTGGGCGAAACGGCCATCAGCGTAGGGGGGTTGGGTAAATTCAGCGCCAATGAGCTGAAAAAAGCCCTGGCAGGAAAAAATATCAGCATGGATTTCGTTCTGAAAACTTTCTCTGAAAACATCAGCGGAAAATCGAACATCAAAGACCTCGAAACCGCCATGCAACTGTTGTATCTCAACTTTACCAATGTACGCGATGATGCTCAGACTTATGCTTCGTTTACATCACGTGCCAATGCTGTGTTCGCCAACCTGGGAAGCAATCCGATGGTGGCTTTCAGTGATTCGGTGATGAATGCCATGTATATGAATAATCCGCGCGGAAGAATCATCAATACCGAAAATATCCAAAAAGCTGATTATCAGAACATGTTGAAACTTTACAGGGAGCGCTTTGCCAATGCCGGGAAATTTGTATTCACAGTGGTAGGTAATGTGAAGCCCGCAGATTTCAAACCGCTTGTTGAACAATACATTGCCTCCATACCCGGAAAAGCCGAAAAATCAAAATTCAATCCGGATGCAATGAAAATGCGTAAGGGAAAATTCGAAAACCATTATACGCGGAAACTCGAAACTCCGAAAGCCTCTTCAGCCATCATATATTCCGGTAAGCTGAAATACAACCTGCAAAACTCCATTCAGCTGGATGCTCTCAAGCAAGTGCTTGATATTCAGTTGACTGAAAAGATTAGGGAAAAGTTGGGTGGAACCTACGGGGTACAGGTAATGGCTGAGCAGGATAAAGAACCTGTGGAAGCATTCAATATTCAGATGCAGTTTGATACAGAGCCAAACCGCCGCGTGGAATTGGTCAACGCCATCAAACAGGCTGTGGATGAGTTGCAGATTATCGGTCCGAAATCCGAAGAAATTCAGAAAATCAAGGAGTTCATGACCAAGCAGCATGCCGACGATCTGAAGAAAAATGAATTTACGCTGAACGCGCTGAACAGGAAATACCGCTACGGAGCCGATTTTGTGAGCAATTATCAAAACTATGTAGATATGCTTTCGGTAGAATCGATGAAGAAATTTGCAAAAAATCTTTTCAAGCAGGGCAACAGGGTGGAAGTATCCATGACCAGCGAAAGCAAATAAAATCATATACCTAAACTTTCTGAAAAACGGCACCTGACAACTTGTGCTGTGCCGTTTTTCTTTTTTTCAAATAACAATATGCTCAGGGAAGATTATATTATGCGGCTTTTTCAGCTATTTAGCGAGAGTCTGGCTAAATGGCTGTCAAAAAGAAAATCCGAAAATTCGGATCTGATACAAAGTTTCAACAGCGAAGTGGTTAAACCATATCTGGAACAAGATATTCAGTTTTTCGAAACAAAAAGCAGGGATCAACTGGTCGAATATTTTAACCATATCTACCCCGACAAGTACGAACGTCTCACGCGTCTCGAAATTCTGTCGGAAGTCCTGTATCAGCGGGCGACGCTCGAAACTGACAGTAATCTTCATTAAAACATTTTCAATACGACCTTAAATGTGTTGCAATATATCAATTCTATCGATAAAACCTACTCCCTGGCACGTGAAAACCGGATTTCCGATCTGCTGCACCGGTAGAATTCCGGTTTTTCAATACATAATGCATGTTATTTACTTTCAATTAATTTTTAACTTTTTGAAAATAAACAAAAAATCCTATGTTGATAGCTGATTTGTTAAAACAGGAATTTCGGAAGGGATTCCGATCGCAGGCTTTTTATCGTGGTCTGGCCGTGAAGTTGTTTATGGGTTTTATGACGTTGTATTTTGCAGCCATTTTCATCACAATTGGCTTTTCGCTCGGCAAAATTCTTGAAGAAGTGCATGACACCCGCACTCCGCTCGAACTTATTAACGGAGCATCGGTTTACATTATTCTTACAGCTCTTACTATCCGGTTTTTCATGCAGTCACTCAATACGCTCAACCTGCAGGCTTATCAGTCGCTGCCCGTCAAACGTTCCACACTGGTGAATTTTATTTTGCTGAAACCGCTTTTTAGTATAGGCAATTACCTCACCCTGCTTGTTGTCATCCCATTTGCTGTGCGGAGTGTATCAGCCTGGCATTCAGGCTGGGTTGCACTTCAGTTTGTTGTTGTGTGTATCCTCATTATCTGGATGGATATCTGGCTGGCTTCCTACCTCAAACGCCGCTTCGGATCCGATTTGAGAGCATTCGTGGTAATACTCCTGATTTTAGCCGGTGTAGCAGCTTTGGAATACTTCAAAGTCTTTTCTGTATTCGGTTTTTCAATGAAAATTTTTGGATTCGTAATGATGAATCCGCTCGGATTAGTGGTAGCTCTGTTAGTATCCGGTATGGCATATGGATTGAATCTTATGTTTTTTTCAAAAAATTATTACCCCGAAAAATTTAACGAAAAACTGAGCCGGGGTGAAAATAAAGTCACCGGCGGGTTCTCGTTTCTCGAAAAATACGGTACGATCGGTGAATTGATTCAGTTGCAGATCCGTTTGATTTTCAGGCATAAACGAACAAAATCATTAATTTACATGAGTGCGGTTTTTATGTTGTACGGCCTATTGTTTTATACCAACGAAATGTATTCCGGAAGCCCCGCCTGGCTCATTTTCTGCGGACTGATAGTCACCGGAATGGCATCGCTCACCTACGGACAGTGGGTTATAAGCTGGGAAAGCAACTATTTTGATGCCATTCTCACCAAAAACATTCCGGCAAAAACATATATAAAAGTCAATTACTTCATTCTGATAGCTTTCAATGTGATTTCGTTTTTGCTCTCTACACCTTACCTGCTGATGGGAACCAAATTTTTCTTTCTGCATGTAGCAATGTTTTTGTTCAATACGGGCATAAATGCCTTTTTACTCATATTCACAGCCACATTCAATAATAAACGAATCGACCTCTCGGCAAGAAGTATGTTCAACTATCAGGGTACAACCTACAAAAGTTTTCTGATTATTCTTCCGGTCATGTTTTTCCCGATGCTGATTACTTTCATACTGGCTAATTTTTTGTCATTCAACATGATATTGCTTGTTTTAGGGCTGTTGGGACTTGCCGGTGTCGTATCCACTCCCTATCAGATGAAACTGTGTACGCAGCAGTTCGTACGTAGGAAATATGCTCTGGCAGAAGGATTCAGGGAAAGTGAATAACGAACCATTTTCTTGAAATAATTTATGTAAATCAACAGATTCAATACACCAAATAACTAAAAAAACCATCCATGATAACGATTTCAAATCTTACAAAGAAATACAACGGTACCACTGTACTTGATATTCCTGCATTAAATATTCAGCCGGGCGAAAGTTTTGGCCTTGTAGGCAACAACGGAGCAGGTAAAACCACGCTCTTTCGGTTGATTCTAGATCTGATTGAAGCCAACAGCGGTGAAGTTACCATCAAAAATCAGCCCGTTGCCCGTCGCGACGAGTGGAAATCATACGTAGGCTCTTTCCTCGACGAGAATTTTCTCATCGATTTTCTCACACCCGACGAGTATTTTGCATTCGTAGGCAAACTCTACAACAAATCCGAAGGTGATATTTCAGCATTTCTAGAAAAATTCAGCGAATTCTTCAACGGCGAAGTAACCGGTAACAAAAAACTCATACGCGAACTTTCCAAAGGAAACCAGAAGAAAACCGGAATAGCTGCCGCTCTGCTCGGCGACCCGCAGATATTAATACTGGACGAACCTTTCACTGCGCTCGACCCTTCGTCGCAGATTCGACTCAAACGAATCCTCAACGAACTGCAGGAAACGAAAAATACAACCATGCTCATCTCCAGTCACGATCTCAATCACGTCACTGAGGTGTGCAAACGTACCGTTGTGCTCGAAAAGGGCAAAGTAGTGCGCGATATTGCTACCAGTGATGATACCCTGAAGGAGCTGGAAAGTTATTTTGCAGTATAATTCTTACATTTAATTGAAGTTTTTATTACCTGTAAAAAAATATTATCTTTGCATTCTTTTTTAGAAGAATAAAAAAACAACAACAAATAAAAAATGAATTTAGAACTTTTTTCAAAATTACCCTATAAGGTAGCCAATATTCAGTTGGCCGACTTTGGCAGAAAGGAAATAGAACTCGCCGAAAAGGAAATGCCGGGTCTGATGGCTTTGCGTGCCAAATACGGCCGGTCGAAACCGCTGAAAGGTGCACGTATCATGGGTTCGCTCCACATGACCATTCAGACTGCCGTACTTATCGAAACACTTGTAGAGCTCGGTGCCGAGGTTCGATGGGCCAGCTGCAACATTTACTCCACACAGGATCATGCTGCTGCTGCCATTGCTGCTGCAGGTGTGCCCGTTTTTGCCTGGAAGGGTGAAACACTCGCCGAATACTGGTGGTGTACGCTCCAGGCATTGACATTCGAAGGCAATAAAGGCCCGACAGTGATAGTTGACGATGGCGGAGATGCCACCATGATGATTCATGTGGGCGTAAAAGCCGAAAAAGATGCTTCCGTTTTGGATAAAATTGCCGAAGGCGAAGACGAAAAAGAACTTTACAGCATTCTGAAAGCCACACTCAATGAGGATGCTACAATCTGGAACAGAATGGCTCCCGAGATTCGGGGCGTGTCTGAAGAAACCACAACCGGAGTTCATCGCCTGTATCAGATGATGGAGGAAGGCTCGCTGCTTTTCCCGGCTTTCAACGTGAACGACTCGGTGACAAAATCAAAATTCGATAATCTGTACGGTTGTCGCGAATCGCTGGCTGACGGTATTAAGCGTGCTACCGACCTCATGCTTGCCGGAAAAGTGGTAGTAGTATGCGGCTACGGCGATGTGGGAAAAGGCTCGGCCAAATCCATGCGTGCATACGGTGCCCGCGTGATGGTTACTGAAATTGATCCCATCTGTGCCCTGCAGGCAGCCATGGAAGGATTCGAAGTGGTAACTGTAGAGGATTCGCTGGCTCAGGGGAATGTGTATGTTACCACAACAGGCAACAAGGATATCATCCGGATAGAACACATGGAAAAGATGAAAGACGGAGCCATCGTTTGCAACATAGGTCACTTTGATAATGAAATTCAGGTGGATAAACTCAAAAAATACCCCGGAATCGAACTGGTGAATATCAAGCCTCAGGTGGATAAGTACATTTTCCCCGACGGACATTCAATCCTGCTGCTTGCCGACGGTCGGCTGGTGAATCTGGGCTGTGCTACCGGGCATCCTTCTTTCGTGATGAGTAATTCGTTTACCAATCAGACACTGGCTCAGATCGAACTTTTCACCAAGGATTATCCTGTGGATGTGTATCGCTTGCCGAAGCACCTCGATGAGGAAGTGGCTCGTTTACATCTCGATCAGCTGGGAGTAAAACTCACCCGCCTTACACCGGATCAGGCTGAATACATCGGTGTGAATGCCGACGGACCCTACAAATCCGAACATTATCGGTATTAATTCTTGTTTAAATTGCAGAACGATCAGAATATCAATCAGAATAAAAAAACCATTCGGAAGTCCGAATGGTTTTTTTTACGAATATCTATATTGGTTTTTTATTAAACCAAAAGATTTGATTATCTGATTTTAATTCGTTGTCCGTATTTTACTTTGGAGGATTTGAATCCGTTCAGTTTCTTGAGCTTGTTCACGGTTGTACCGTTGCGGGATGCAATTACACTCAGGTTGTCTCCTTTTCGTACTTTGTAATATTTGGCCAGTTGAACAGTATTGGCTTTATGTTGCTGATAACCGAAGTTTTTGCGTTTGGTAAGTGTGTAGTTGTGAGCATAGACCTGTTTGCTGTCAAAATTAATCAGTGAGGAAGGATTGAAAGCATTGCCGATGTAGCGGGTTTCGAAGTGAAGGTGCGGACCGGTGGACCGGCCTGTATTGCCGCTCAAACCCAGTTTGTCTCCTGCTTTTATACGGTCGTTTACCTTGCATGTAACGGCGCTCAGGTGAGCATACACTGTTTCAAGTCCGTTGTCATGCCTCACCACGACATAATTTCCGTATCCACCCGGTTCGTAGTCAACTACTCTGATTTTACCGGCAAAAGAAGATACAACATCATTTCCGCTCGGAAGTGCTATATCTATTCCGTAATGATAACGGTATCGTCTCGGTCCGAATTTGGAAGATACTCTGCCTGTGCTTACGGGCATCGTAAAGTCCGAACAATCGATCTGTATGGAGTCGGGCAGACTGTTGATGCTAACCTTGTATGGATTTAATTTTTCACTGCTCCAGATGTCGTTATACAAGTCACCTGCAGGGTGGTTTTCCATTAAGTCGTCCGTTTCGTCGTTCAACATTTCGTTGTAAATGTTGGTTGTGTCTGCGGTGGGAATATTGCGTGCGGGAAAAGCTTTCTGTGCAGCCATTTTCATGTTTCCGGGGGCTGCCTGTACTTTTACTACTTGTGCGTTTACGGTGTTTATCGCAATTATGCTTACTAGTGTTGTAAGAATTAAGTGTTTAAACGTCATTAGCTGTTTTTAAATTTCGTCGTTAGCGTATAGATACGGTGTCAATAAGTATTCATAGTCGAAAATTTCATCATCACTGAAAAATCTTGCCAGTTCCTCTCTTGCATTCTCAACCGAGTCGGAGGTATGAACAATATTTTCCTGCATACTCATACTTAAGTCACCTCTTATGGTTCCGGGTACTGCATCACGACTATTGGTAGAGCCGGTCATGGTGCGTACAACACGTACAGAATCCTTTCCCTCCCAGCAAGTTACAATCACAGGAGTAATCATCATCGAATCTTTAATGCGTTTGAAGAAAGGACGGTCAGCCAGATGAGCGTAATGCTCATTCAAAATTTGGTCAGACAGTTGAATCATCTTAATCCCGGCGAGTCTGAGCCCTTTTTGTTCGAAGCGTTTGATCACTTCTCCCACTAAAGCGCGCTGGAGTGCCGATGGCTTAAGGATTACAAGTGTCTGTTCCATTTAAAAATAATGTTGAATTTTTATTCAAATATTAATCTGTCGTCAAAAGTACCCAAAACAAATTAGATATCAAATTGTTCCGGGGGAAAAAAATATTTTTTTAACTTATTTTTTCAACTAATTGCACTCCAGTTCACCGCGTTGTTTTTCATCTTTTTCAATTGCAATACGAGCATCCGGTTTTCCGGCTTACTTAACGTGGGATCTTCTTCCAGTATGTCCCAGGCTGTATTTCGTGCTATTTCCAGCATCTGAGCGTCTTTAGCGAGGTCGGCTATTTTCAGTTCAAACGGGATGCCGCTTTGCTGAGTTCCTTCCATGTCGCCGGGTCCGCGCAGTTGCAGGTCGGCTTCTGAAATCTCAAATCCGTCGTTTGTCCGGGTCATGATCTCCATCCGCTTTCGCGAATCGGACGAAAGCTTCACACCGGTGAGCAAAATACAGTAGGACTGATCGGCGCCGCGCCCTACTCGTCCACGCAGCTGATGCAGCTGTGACAGCCCGAACCGCTCGGCGCTTTCGATAATCATCACGGATGCATTCGGTACATTTACTCCGACTTCAATAACGGTAGTTGCCACCATTAATTGTGTTTCGCCGGTTACAAATTTCTGCATGTGAGCTTCTTTTTCAGCCGGTTTCATTTTTCCGTGTACCATGCTTATCATGTAGTTCGGAAAAACTTCTTTCAGGTAAGCATATCCTTCTTCCAAATGGCGGTAATCCATTTTTTCAGATTCCTGAATTAACGGGTATACCACATAAACCTGCCTCCCGGCGTTGATTTGTTTACTTATAAAACCCAGCAGGGAGTTTCGTTTCGATTCGTAATAATGGTAAGTCTGAATGGCTTTGCGTCCGGGAGGAAGCTCGTCGATGACCGAAACGCTCAAATCGCCGTACAGGGTCATGGCCAGTGTACGCGGAATGGGAGTGGCGGTCATCACCAGTATATGCGGCGGATGTTCGTTTTTAATCCAAAGTCTGGAGCGTTGGGCAACGCCAAACCGGTGCTGCTCGTCAATAATGACATAACCCAGGTTTTTGAACTGCACCGTATCTTCAATCAATGCGTGTGTACCGATGATTATCTGCATTTCGCCGTTCAGAAGCTGCTCGTGAATGCTTTCGCGGTCTTTCTTTTTGGTGGAACCGGTAAGGAGTGATACATTCACATTTATGCCACGCAACTGCTCGCTGATAGTGGTAAAGTGTTGATTGGCAAGTATTTCTGTGGGTGCCATGAGGCATGCCTGGTATCCGTTGTCCAGTGCAATAAGCATGGTCAACAGCGCTACTACTGTTTTGCCGCTTCCCACATCGCCCTGGAGCAGCCGGTTCATCTGCCTGCCCGACGACATATCGGTGCGGATTTCCCTGATTACTTTCTTTTGGGCATTGGTAAGGGCAAATGGCAGGTGAGAGGAGTAAAACTCGTTGAAATACTTGCCTATTCTGGAGAAAATAAATCCACTGAAACGTTGTTCTCTCCACTTACGCTGACGCAAAATATCCAGCTGGATATAGAAAAGTTCTTCGAATTTCAACCGTTGCCTTGCCTGAGTCAGGTTACTGTCGTTTTTCGGAAAATGAATGTTGATGAGCGATTCTGTCAGATTCATCAGTTTGAACTGCTGCAATACGTATGCGGGGAGTGTTTCCGGAATTCCTGCTTCCAGTTTCCCTATCAGTGGATATATGATTTTCTGTATGGCTTTCGAATTCAGAAAATGATTTTTCATTTTCTCAGTCGTGTTGTAGTAGGGTTGGAAACCCATTTTTTCGGGCGGAGGCAGTTTCGATGCATCTTCAATGTCGGGGTGAACCAGGTTGAACTTGCCGTTGAATAACGTTGGCTTGCCGAATGCCACGTATTCAACGCCGGTTTTGTATTTATCGGTTACAAAGCGTACACCCCTGAACCAAACGAGTTCAAGGATGTTTTCTCCATCCGAGAACATAGCCGAAAGCCGCATTTTCTTTCCTTCGCCTACCTTCTCAAACCGTACAAACTTACCTTTGATTTGAACAAATGGCATGTCTTCGCGCAATTCGCGGATTTTGTAAAAACGACTACGGTCTACGTACCTGTAAGGGTAATGTCTGAGCAAGTCTTCAACCGTGAAAATGGAAAGTTCCTTGTTGAAGAGTTCAGCTTTTCCGGGCCCTACTCCGGGTAGAAATTTGATATCCTGGGTTGAAAATTCCATTGTTGTTTTTATCCGGAAATATATTTACCATAAGGAATTTTCCGCAGAAGAAAAATGATTGCCCATGATACCATCAAAGTTATGATGACCACCACCGGCACCGAAATGATAGGATTTGCCATCGTCCAGAATATCCCGTTTTTGTATAATATTCCGATAATCACGATGTGTACCAGGTATATCCCGTAGCTGTAATCGCTCACAGCATGTTGCAGTTTAGCCGGAATTTTTTTTGTCACTGACGTGCCTTTCAGAGCAATGAAAACGGCCATTGCCTGCATCATCGTATTCAGACTGAAATAATTGTAAATGGTCAAATCCAGTTTGCCTTTCAGCTTACTGGAATAGTAGGTCATCACGGCGGCAACGACAATGGTAGTCAGATACAAGATAAAGGCGGTAATGCGGATGTTTTTGGATACATAGAAGATGTTATAAAAATAATAACCCAACACCATGTAACCGGAATACAAAAAATACATGAAAAATTTGTAAAGAAGGTTTCCTCTCCATCCATACATATCGATGGCAAAATCTTTGCTAATACTTACAATGAGCACCCAGGCTGCCAGCAGAAAAACAAGCATTTCGGGTTTCAGCTTTCTGACAAACATGCCGATAAACGGAGTAATCAGATAGACGAAAATAATCATATACACAAACCAGAAATGCTTTGAGATACCTTCTTTCATGAAAATATCCACAGCCCAGTTTATGATATCATGTAATCCGTGTGGCTGGCTGCCCGGCAGGGTATAATACCTGAAAATCCAGTAAATTACCATCCAAAACAGAAAGGGAATCAGTACGCGGATGAATCTTTTTTTGTAAAACGTTTTAATGTCGTATGTGGCTGAAAGAAGCATGGCGCCGCTTATCATCAGAAAAAGCGGCACGGCAAACCTTACAGCGCTGTCAAATACATTTCCGATCCACCAGTGCAACATGTTGCCGCCGTAAGCCATGTTTACTACCGGTGATGAAACATGAACCAGAATTACGGCGATAATGGCAATGGCGCGCAGGCTGTCAAGCCAGTCAATTCTTTGTTTTTTCTCTTCCATAATGCACTATGATAGCATGGATTCTGCCAGTTTTAAGTCATAAGGAGTTGTAATTTTGATATTTTCTCTGTTGCCTGCCACCAGTTTTACAGTGTAACCGGCGGCTTCGGCTACCGAGGCGTCGTCGGTAAATAGCTCATTGTAAGGCTGGGTGTAGCTTTTCAGCAGAATTTCGGCTCTGAAAACCTGAGGTGTCTGCACCATCTTATATTCATTCCTGTCCACAGCCTTGCTTCCGTTTTCTGAGATTCTCCGGATACTTTCCACGGTATCGGTCACCGGAATGGCAGCACCCGATTTTTCGGCTTCATCAAAGCATCTTTCTATCGTGGGCTCATCCACGAGGGGTCTTACTCCGTCGTGTACTCCCACAAGTCCGGAGTTTTGGATCAAAGCCAGGGCATTTTTCACCGAAAAAAATCGTGCGATACCTCCTTCGACAATCCGGTGAGGAATCCCGAAATCGTGTTTCAGACACAGCTCTTTCCAGTATTCAATTTGTGTTGAGGGCAATACCAATAGGATATCCATCTTATCAGAGTAGCGGTGAAAACGTTCAATGGTATGCATCAGAACGGGTTTTCCGGCCAGTACGAGAAATTGCTTCGGAACCTGCGAGTTCATTCTCTCTCCTTTTCCTCCGGCTACTATGATGATGGTTTTATTGATATTCATAGGTCAGCTATTTTAAACAAAGATACTGTATTTGACTGTAAAATTCAACTTTTGTGGTTTTGAAATAATAGTTAAAGCAATTATTTTTTTTAAAAAACCGGCCAAAAATTGTTTTATTTTCATATATTTGTAAAAAATATAAACTCAATACATGATGAATAAGTTTTTTTCCATAACCGGAATAATGCTTTTCGGCATTCATTTTTTGATTGCACAGACACCTGAAAAATCAGCCCGACCGGCTGTTATTGAGAACATAGAGAATAATTCAAAAGTTGTCATAAATCAGGATCCAAAACTCGATAAGCTGATCACAGACCACATCAACCGCAAGGACGAATCGGCTTCCGGTGCTTATACGGGTTATGGATACAGGGTTCAGGTTTTTTCGAGTAATGCGCAGAAGACTGCCAAAAGCGAAGCTTTTTCCATCGAACGAAAACTAAGAAGTGCTTTTCCCGGATACGGTGTATACAGGATTTATGCATCTCCTTTCTGGAAAGTGAGAATCGGCGATTTCAGAACACTGGAAGACGCCAAGGCATTTCGCTCGGAAGTAGTGAAAGCATTCCCTGAATTGAGTCGCGAAACATATACTGTGAGAGAAAGCAAAGTATCCATCCGATAAACTGAATAAATGGACCTCTACGAAAACAATCTGATTTCTTTTGATCAGGAAAAAACCCTCTTGTTAGCTGAAAAATACAAGGAAATTCTTGATATTCTGGGCGAAAATTCTGACCGTGAAGGTTTGCTGAAAACTCCTCAGCGGGTAGCCAAAGCCATGCAGTTTTTTATGCAGGGCTACGAGCAGGATCCGGAACATATTCTGCGTTCGGCCATGTTTACCGAAGATTACCGGCAGATGGTCATTGTGAAAGATATCGATTTCTATTCGCTTTGCGAGCATCATTTACTACCGTTTTTCGGTAAGGCTCATGTGGCTTATATTCCGAATAAGAAAATCACCGGATTGAGCAAAATAGCCCGTGTTGTGGAGGTTTTTGCACGCCGGCTGCAAGTGCAGGAACGCCTTACCACCCAAATTAAAGAATGCATTCAGCAAACGCTCGATCCGATGGGTGTTATCGTTGTCATTGAAGCTCAGCATCTTTGTATGCAGATGCGCGGCGTGCAGAAACAGCATTCCATCACTACCACATCCGATTTTACCGGTGTATTCCAGCAAGCCAAAACGAGAGAGGAATTTTTGAATTTGATAAAGGGGTAGCGTACAGCTTATCTATTCTGATAGGAAAACAAAAAAGTAATCATTCTTCCATCCCATGATGTTTCTCCGTTCTTTTAGAATTTTGCACTGCTTCACTTTCTGAATCTTCTGCAGATAAATCGGAGGAGTTTCTTAAATACGAGTTCTTCTGTAACAAGGTATTTCGAAAAATCCAGCTAAATCTTTTTATTAAAAACGTGGGATCAGATACTTCCATTTCGGAATGTTCATTCCCCATTCTTTCACGGTGCCCTGGTATTTTACATTCACATATTCTTCTACCGGAAACTCAGCCAGCATGTGAGTCTGATTTTTTTTATGAATATCAATCATGGCATCAATACAGGGTGCTCCATGTTTGAAAAAAGGTTTGAATTGCAGGTAAGCCTGTTTGTTTATCAGCATGCAGAGCGGATGAATGTAGGTATATTTAAATGTTTTTGGGAAAAGTCTGCCTATCCAGGAAATATCCCGGTTTTGCATACCCAAAGCATTGACAATTCGCTTTCTCCCTACTGCATATCCCGCGAATTCTTCAAACATTGGTGTCATTACATCTCCTTTCAGGGTGACATCGCTGTCCAGAATCAGCAGGTAATCAGAAGCAGAATTTTTAATGGCATAGTCCATTCCCGGCCCATGATGAATATTGTAACCCAAACGTTCTACGTGAAAATTTGTATCTTTTTCTTCCAGATCCCGGAAGTAAATTTTACCATCGTCACTACCGTCGATAATCCGATAGGGAAGGAATGGATAAAATTTACGAACACTGGCATATTGTTCGTAAATGTAGTCCGGAGTCTTGTAATGTACAGATACTATTTCTGCATTCATGTGGTTTGATTTCCGGATAGATAGTATTTATTCGGGAAGGATGTGATTATTCCCTTCAGTTGTACGCTACTTATCCTTATTTTCATGTTTTAGTTGATAATAAGTATCTTGGCAGTAGAGGTTTGCAACCCGTCCGGTGATATACAGATAGCCAGATAAACGCCTGTGCTCACTTTCTGTCCGAATGAATTCCTGGCATCCCAGGTAGCAATGCTTCCTTTGGAGGTTGTCTCACTAACAAGATTTCCAGCCACGTCTGTTATTTTCACCTGCGTATTCTCCACCAGTCCGGTGATTGTGATAAGTCCGGTAAAGTTTTCCCTCACCGGATTTGGATAAACATGTACATTGCTGAATGTGTTTCCGGCTTCTGCTGCATCGCTCTGATAGGAGAGCAGCCCGCCTCCGGTACCAAAAAAAACTTCGCCGGTAACCGGATGTATTGCAATGGATAAAATCTGTTCCGAAAGCAGGGGACTGTTTTTGGAGGTGAAATGAAGGATGGTTTCCTGCCCGTTTTCTGACATCAGATATACTCCTGATGATTCGGTTCCAATCCACTTTCTGTTTGCTCCGTCAATGGCAATGGCAGTCACATTTTGATCTTCCAGCAGGAAATCGCCCAGTCCAGTCCCATCGTTTCGGGGTATGATGATTCTCGAACAGGTAAATCCGGGTTCAAACACCTTGGATGGGTTGTTGAAAAGCAGAGGTCCTTCGTTGGTACCTACCCAGATTGCTCCGTTTTTCTCCTGTTCGATACAGAAAAAGAGCAGGGGATTGATTGATTTCACTCCGTCGCTTGTGTTGTAATTTAATGATGAGAAAAACGATGTTTTGTCGTCTGTCTGTGTATCGAGAGTACCGTTGTCGTCAAAAATGCATATTCCCGGAAAATGCCTTCTGGAAATTACCCATTTATGGTTTGGATTTTGGTTTGAAATCAGGATTTTTCCCAGGGATTGTTTATTGTTCACACCACTGTATTCCAGTTTGGCCCATTCACCGTTGGATTTGAATATTTTTATTCCGTGAGAAGTCAGGTCGTTGGTCATCCACAGGTTTTTATCCTTGTCGAGTATTACGTTGTCGGTCCACTGAAAGTAGTCGTTGGGTATGTTCAGAGCCGTTTCGATGTTACTGTTGCTGCGATCGTAGTGCATGAAGAATTCATCGTTCCTGAATTCGTAAATTCCTGTACTTGCACTGTTTACAAAAAAATGTTTGTTGTCATCGGGATCAATGGCTATGGTTGAAAAATCCTCGACTCTCAAGCCGTTGAGCGATTTCTCGATCTCATCGTGCGAGATGTTTTTCCAGGTGTTATTCTCCAGAATCATCACATATCCCGGTCTTTTGATAGGTCCGAGAAATTTTTCTCCTGGCACTACAAAGAGTCTGTTTCCCGCAAATTTCATTCTGTAAGGTAAATTTAAGGCTGGTCCTGCGGGTTTGTAGTAGTTTATCACCGGTGCAGTACCGTTTATTTGATATTCGGCCAGTCCCTGATCACCAGCAGCAAACCAGAAACGGTTTTTCGTATTGTCATAGCTGCCGTCCTTTACGTCGGTGATGCCGGTAATCTGTTTTTGTGCAAATTGTTTGTCGTAAATATAGGTATCGGAGTTTGAATAGGCCTGCATGTAATCGCCCGAAACAATGATTTTATTAAAAACCGTTATTGTTTCAATGTTTGACCAAATGCCGTTTGAATCCTGTTTATAGAGTTTTCCGTCGCGGAGCAGTACCAGAAAATTGCCAAATGAATGTAACGCCTGGAAATTTCCGTTGCCGGGCAGATTGCTCATTGTTTTCCAGTATTCATAGTTGATGAGATGCGGCTCCGAAGTTGATGCAAAATAAATATTCGAAGCAGAAACTGCATATATATTGCCCTTATGGATAGTTGTGTTCAGTACTTTTACCTCCGAAGCGTTGCTGCCAATGTAGTAAGTATCCTGAATTTCCATTTTCTGCATATTCAGGGTAATAATGCCGAAATTGCACGACAGAAAGGCTTTGTTGTTGGCTATGAGTATGTGATTGATGCTTTTATCTGCACTCATTTGTTTGTTGTAGTAATCGGGCAGGTTTTTC
Organism: Bacteroidia bacterium; assembly: GCA_009929445.1. Taxonomy (GTDB): domain Bacteria; phylum Bacteroidota; class Bacteroidia; order Bacteroidales; family Paludibacteraceae; genus UPXZ01. The sequence continues at coordinate 30,257 of SAAL01000004.1, read as the reverse complement.
ATACCGCCGGCCGATAGAAAATCGATATTTCCATCCTGATAGACTATCAGCAGCGTTTTATTTGTATCGTCGTATCCGATTTTGGAGATATTTATACCGTTTAACCCGGTTATCTTACTGTATAAATCCATTTTCCCGTCTCTTTTGTCGACAGAAAAAAGTTTGCCTGCACTTACAGCAAAAACTTTATTTTCCGATTGAGCCACATTTTCTACAATGTTATATGCAAAGTGAGTTTGCCACTTACCCATTGCCACCTGCCCACTAGCAGCCAGACCGCAAAAAACAACAATAACGGATAGGATGAGAATTTTTTTCATAAGAATATTATAGAGATGCATTGAAAAAACAGATTTTCGGGGTTTTTATTGTTTTCGCACCGGTTATATTTCACCATTAGCATTTTCAAGATAGTCAGTCAGTTTTTTTACGGCAAGCGCACGGTGGCTGATGGTGTTTTTTGTTTCTGAACTCAGTTCTGCAAAACTTTTGGTGTAACCGTCGGGTATAAAAATCGGATCGTATCCGAAACCGGCGTTTCCTCTGGGTGCCTCTGCAATGCGGCCTTTGATTATTCCTTCGAAATACCGGAAACGGCCATCCTCCACCAGGCAGATTACCGTGCGGAATTGTGCGTTGCGGTTTTTGGCGCCTTCCATCTCCTGCAATACTTTTTGCATGTTTTTTATCGAATCGGAAGGCTCTCCGGCATAACGTGCGGAATACACGCCCGGTTTTCCGTTCAGGCATCCGATTTCCAAACCGGTATCATCGGCAAAACATTCAAATCCGAACTTCTCAAATACGTATTTAGCCTTCAGGGCGGCATTTTCGTCCAGCGTTTCGGCTGTTTCGGGTATCTCATCGGCGCATCCTGCTTCAGCCAGACTCACTATCGTTGCCTTGTCTTTGAGTATGGCACGCACTTCTTCCAGTTTGTGAAGATTGTTGGTGGCAAATACAAATTTTCTCATTCCTTTTCCGGTTTCAGATTTTTTTTTTGAAAAACAAAGGTAAAATTTTTCGGACAGATTCCGAAATACTTCATCGAATTATTCCCGATAATGCTGCTGAGTTGGTTTTTTTTTGATAAAATGGAATATTCAGCTATTTTTGCAAACCGAAACAAGAGGATGTATTTCAGAAAATAAACGCGAATCACTGAGTATGCTGTACATTGCAGGCAAGTCTGTCTTACATAGTCAGGATTATGTTTTTTTTTTTTGAAAAATTGAGAAACAATGTATTTTTATGAAACAGCCATTAAACACAAATTTTCACCCATGAGAATGAAGTCCCGATAGCTATCGGGAGGCGTGATCTCCCGATAAATCGGGACAGGCTATACGTCCTTAATTTAAAAAAAATAAAAAATCTTCGTATGAAAAGCAGTCTGATTATATTGTCATTCTTCGCGCTGGGTCTCTTGCTGGGCGTTTTCAGAATGCTGCCCCAGCAATGGGTGGATTCGAGCATTACATTTTATGTGCTGTGTCTGCTTATGTTCAGTGTGGGTTTGAGCCTCGGTCACGACAAAGATTCGGTTCGTAAATTCCGCTCGCTCTCACCCCGGTTGCTCTTGTTGCCGGCTATGACCGTATTGGGTACTTTTCTTGGAGTGACGGCGGTAAGTGTGCTTATTAAAGGGAGAACATTCAGCGAATTGCTGGCAGTGAGTTCCGGATTCGGGTATTACTCCCTCTCGAGTGTGCTTATCACGCAGTACAAAGGTGTAGAACTGGGTGCTATTGCCCTGCTTGCCAACATTATACGCGAGGTGATTACGCTTCTTTTCGCTCCGTGGATGGTACGGTTTTTCGGGCCGTTAGCGCCAGTTTCGGCCGGTGGCGCCACTACCATGGACACTACGTTTCCGGTCATCATCAGAAATTCGGGAAAAGAATTTTCAATACTTTCTATCTATCACGGTTTTATTACCGATTTGTCAGTTCCTTTTCTGGTTACCTTTTTTTGCAGTTTGTAATTTTCCGGATCAGATTCAATGAATAACACGATGTTTTTCGTATCATTTGTTGAATTGGTTGTTGAAAAAATAAGGTGAATTCGATAGTGTGATCAACCATACCCCGACAAAAAAACTGCCTGTGGGAGGCAGAATATTGTGAGAAATCTGAATAACACACTAAGACCGTACTTCTAAAAAAGATAGGTAAGTGATACCGAAAATACTTTTGATGATGATTTGGCAGTGAGGTTTGGGGCTAATCCGCCGCTTTCTGTTGTAATTTTATCCAGTATGTTTTTATTAGCGTCTCTCTTTTGCAGCCCCTGGCTCCACTGTAATGCCAGTTGAATTTTTTTAAGCAGCTCTACACCACCACCGTAGCTGTAACCGTAGTCAATTCTGTTCATAAAACTGTCGAATGACTCTTCCTGAATCAACGTTGCAATGTCACTTTCAAAAACAGTTTTTCCTCTCAGGGCATAAGCTCCGTAAACGCCGGCAGAGCCGAATACTCCAATTATCCCTCCGAAACTAAGTCTCAATCTTAAGTTCATGGGCACTTCCACGTAGTTTATTTCGTGATATCCCTTTATCAGCGATTGAACAATATTGGCACTGTCCATTCTGAAAACACTCCCTTTCTGCGTAAGCAGCGCTCCTATTTCAAATCCAAGTCCCGATCTTTTCGGATTAAACTGATACACCAATCCTACCTGATATCCGGTCAGATTTTCGCCCTGAAATGCTGCCGAAATGTCGTTTTGACTGAATGAATGGATTTCACTGGCCGTATTGATGCCTCCCCGAAGCCCGACCTGCCCGAAAGCAGTGGCTGTAAACAGGAGAATAAAAGTTGTGAAAATAAACCTGTTTTTCATGTTTGAGACGTGTTTTTTTTTCGATGAAAATCTCCAGTTATTTTTTTGATAACCGTTTCCGGTCGTTTTCGTCAAGTAGTATTTTTCGAAGCCTGATTTTAGTGGGAGTTACCTCTACATATTCATCTTCCTTGATGTATTCAAGGGCTTCTTCCAGGCTGAAAATAATGGGTGGAACGATTCTTACCTTATCGTCCGAACCCGAAGCGCGCATGTTGGTCAGCTTTTTCGATTTGCATACATTCACCACGATATCGCCTTCTTTGGCATTCTCTCCAATCACCTGGCCGGTGTATACCGGGTCCTGTGGATGAATGAAAAACTTGCCGCGGTCCTGTAGTTTATCTATGGCGTAGGCAAATGCTGTACCACTTTCCATGGCAATGATGGAGCCGTTTGTTCGCCGTTCTATTTCTCCCTTGTAAGGCTGGTATTCCACGAACCGGTGCGACATGATGGCTTCGCCGGCAGTTGCTGTCAACACGCTGTTGCGCAGCCCGATAATGCCTCGTGAAGGTATGTGAAATTCAAGCTGAATACGGTCGCCAACTGCTTCCATGCTTATCATTTCGCCCTTGCGTACCGCTACCATCTCGATAATTCGCCCCGAATTTTCTTCGGGTAAATTGATGGTAAGCTGCTCTACAGGTTCGCAGCGTACTCCTTTTATCTCTTTGAAAATAACCTGCGGCTGACCCACCTGCATTTCATAGCCCTCACGTCGCATGGTCTCAATAAGTACCGACAGGTGCAGCACTCCGCGGCCAAACACGTTCCAAACATCCGAATTTGGATTTCTTTCTACTTTCAGTGCCAGGTTCTTATCCAGTTCGCGGATGAGCCGGTCGTTGATGTGGCGCGAGGTGACGAATTTTCCTTCTTTGCCGAAGAACGGCGAGTCGTTGATGGTGAAAACCATGCTCATCGTAGGTTCGTCAATGGCAATGGGGGCCAGCGGTTCGGGGTTTTGCAGGTCGGCTATGGTATCGCCGATTTCGAAACCGTCAATTCCTACCAGCGCACATATATCGCCCGATTCCACTACGTCGGTTTTTGTCCGGCCTAAACCCGTAAAGGTGTCTAATTCCTTAATCCTTGATTTTACGATAGAACCGTCACGTTTACAAAGGCTTACATCCATTCCTTCTTTCAGAATGCCCCGGTGAATTCTCCCCACGGCAATTCTCCCTACGTAGGGCGAGAAGTCCAGCGAAGTGATGAGCATTTGCGGAGTTCCCTGAAGTTGAGTGGGAGCGGGTATGTATTTGATGATTGCTTCCAGTAGGGGAGTGATGTCGGTGGTCGGATTTTTCCAGTCGTCCGACATCCAGTTTTGCTTCGCCGAGCCGTACACTGTTTTGAAGTCGAGCTGTTCTTCGGTGGCGTTCAGGTTGTACATCAGGTCAAAAACCATTTCGTTCACTTCGTCGGGGCGGCAGTTCGGTTTGTCCACCTTGTTGACCACCACTATCGGTTTCAGGCCTATGGAAAGTGCTTTTTGAAGTACAAAGCGTGTTTGAGGCATCGGTCCTTCGAAAGCATCCACCAGCAGCAGCACGCCGTCTGCCATGTTGAGCACCCGTTCCACTTCGCCGCCAAAGTCGGCATGGCCGGGAGTGTCGATGATATTTATTTTATGTCCCTGATAGTTGATTGATACATTCTTTGCCAATATAGTTATACCGCGCTCACGTTCCAGGTCGTTGTTGTCCATGATAAGTTCGCCGGCATTCTCGTTATCCCGAAACAAATGTCCGGCCAGCAGCAGTTTATCAACTAATGTGGTCTTACCGTGGTCAACGTGAGCGATAATAGCTATATTCCTTATTTTTTGCATACAGTAATATTTGGTTTTGCGGGTGCAAAGATAGTGAAAAACAGTGGAAATTTGTGTTAATGGATATTCCTAATTTGAACAGGCAGCAAAGAATGTGTTTGGAATCTATTGTTTTATAAAAAAAAGTAAGTTAAACATTGAAAATTTTGTGGTGCAAATTCATAAAACCAAAAAACGCAACTGATTGGTTATCAATTGCGTTTTATTTTTGTAGTGGTACCACCAGGAATCGAACCGGGGACACAAGGATTTTCAGTCCTTTGCTCTACCAACTGAGCTATGGTACCTCTTTTTGATTTTGAGAGTGCAAATGTACGGCAACTTTTTCAAAGAAAAAAATATTTGACCAAAAAATAATCGGGTTTATTATATTTTTTGAAAAAAACATGTCAGCAATTTATTCTTAAAAAACCAAATAATTCAAAATGAATAGTTTTACAAAACGGGGAAAAAAGTTAACTTTGCAGAAGATTTTATATTCTTAAAATTTTACAATGATTAGTATCGAACTGTTTTTGTTGTTGATTTCTGTCCTGCTTTTTGTCAGTTTGCTGGTTGGAAAAATGGGTAGTCGGTTTGGTGTACCTACCTTATTACTTTTCCTGCTGATAGGAATGCTGTCGGGTAGCGATGGACTTGGGATTGAATTTAATTCTCCGAAAATAGCTCAGGCCATTGGAGTGGTAGCCTTGAATATTATACTTTTTTCGGGTGGTATGGATACGCGGTTCACTGAAGTGAAACCCATTGCAGCTCAGGGAATGATTCTGGCAACCATTGGAGTGTTGTTTACAGCTTTGTTGACAGGGATTTTTATTTTCTGGCTCACCAATAATTTCTTCAATGCGGTTACATTTACGCTCCTTGAATCATTGCTTTTGGCAAGTGTAATGTCATCTACCGACTCGGCTTCGGTTTTTTCTATCCTGCGTTCGAAAAATCTTTCATTAAAAGAAAACTTGCGTCCGTTGCTTGAATTTGAAAGCGGAAGCAACGATCCGATGGCTTTCATGCTCACCATTGTGCTCATTCAACTGATTCAATCGCCCGTAATCGATGCGTGGGCTGCTCTCTGGATGTTTTTTAAGCAGCTGCTGCTTGGTGGTCTCGCAGGTTATTTTCTGGGTAGATTGTCAGTACGGATTATTAACAAAATCAACCTGGACAACGACGCACTCTATTCGGTACTGCTTATGACACTGATGTTTTTCCTCTTCGGATTTACCACTTTTATCAGTGGAAACGGTTATCTGGCAGTATATGTTGGGGGTTTATTTATAGGAAACAGCCGTTTTGTACATAAGCGCAGTTCGTTGAAGTTTTTTGATGGAATGACCTGGCTCGTACAAATAATCATGTTTCTCACGCTCGGTTTGCTCATCAATCCGTCCGAATTACTTCCTATTGCCGGAATTGGTATAATCGTCGGTTTGTTCATGATTTTCTTTTCACGACCCGTTTCGGTTCATCTCAGTTTATTGCCGTTTCGTAATCTGTCGCTCAAAGCCAGACATTATGTTTCGTGGGTAGGACTCCGGGGTGCTGTTCCCATTATTTTTGCCACTTATCCGTGGATAGAGAATTTGCCCCACGCCAAAGACATTTTTAATATCGTGTTTTTTATCACCATTCTTTCGCTGGTTATTCAGGGCACCACAGTAGGCTCCATGGCCAAATGGCTGGGTCTTTCGCAGGATGTTCTCCGCAAACGGAAACTTAAGAATTTTGATGTGGAAATTTCGGAAGATATCAAATCTTACATGAGCGAAATTTCCATAAAAAAAGAGTTTCTGGCCAACGGCTCGCGGCTGATGGATTTGAATGTGCCCGAGAAAACCCTGATTGCGATGGTAAAACGTGATGATCAATATTTCATTCCCCGCGGAAATACCGAATTGATGGTAGGCGACAGGATATTGGTTATTACAGACAACGAAAAAGCACTGGAACAAACCTATAAATCTATGAAAGGTGAGATGTGATTTTCGCCTTTTATTATTTTAAAATTTCTTTTGAATAAACTCTTTCTTTTTTTTTGCATCCGCTTCTTAAGGAGAAGAGGCAGGAGATAAAGTAGTACACAAAGAAAAAGAACAGGTTTTCAATTTTTTATGACCTTATATACTATAAAAAAAATAAATCACAATGAAGAAAATTAAAACATTCATTCCTTTAATTGTTTTGTCATTGTTCCTGAGCATGCAATCCGGGGATATTAACGCACAAAGTCCTTCCGTCAAGCCGGATGCCTCCATACGGATTGAGCAGGTCCGGAAACAAAACGCCCAAACAGCAGAGATTTTTTTTACGAACGGGCAAAAGATGATTCTCGACTTCTACGGAGAAAATATCTTTCGGATGTATCAGAATAACAACCTGAATGTGCTTGCCGACCCTCAGGCTGATCCGCCTGCCCGAATCCTGGTGGAAAATTCCCGTAAATCAATTGGTAAACTGGAAATTACAACCGATAATGCTTCCGTTTCAATCCTGACTAACCGGATTAAACTCGTTTTTGATAAGGAAACCACCTGTTTCACAATCAGCGATTTACTCACCGGTAAAACCGTCGTGCAATCCACCAGTCCTGTTTCATTCGAAAAAAACGAAGTTAAACTGACACTGAAAGAACATCCGGATGAATACTTTTTCGGAGGTGGAGTGCAAAACGGACGTTTTTCGCACAAGGGAAAAACCATTGCCATCGAAAATCAGAACAGCTGGACCGACGGTGGAGTGGCTTCGCCGACACCCTTTTACTGGTCAACAAATGGCTATGGAATGATGTGGTACACCTTCAGACCGGGTGTATACGACTTTGGAAGGAAAGAGAAAAATACAGTTCAGCTGACTCACAAGACCGACTACCTCGATGTTTTCTTCATGGTCAACAAAGAAACAACCGGCTTACTCAATGATTTTTACCAACTCACAGGCAATCCGGTCTTAATACCGAAATTCGGCTTCTACGAGGGGCATCTGAATGCCTACAACCGCGATTACTGGAAAGAAGATGCGGGAGGAATCCTTTTTGAGGACGGCAAGCGCTACAGGGAAAGCCAGAAAGACAACGGCGGCGTGAAAGAAAGTCTGAACGGTGAACTGAATAACTACCAGTTCTCGGCACGCGCGGTAATCGACCGTTACAAACAACACGATATGCCGCTGGGCTGGATTTTGCCCAACGACGGATATGGTGCGGGTTACGGACAAACCGAAACGCTGGAAGGAAACATCGGGAATCTGAAAAATTTTGGCGATTACGCCCGCAAAAACGGTGTGGAAATCGGGCTTTGGACACAGTCGGATCTTCACCCGAAAGAAGGAGTGGAACCGCTCTTGCAACGCGATATAATCAATGAAGTGGGCGTGGCGGGAGTAAAAGTGCTCAAAACAGATGTTGCCTGGGTTGGAGCAGGATATTCCTTCGGATTAAACGGAGTGCAGGACGTGGCGTCCATTATGCCAAAATACGGTAACTTTGCACGTCCGTTCATCATTTCACTCGACGGATGGGCAGGTACACAGCATTATGCCACCATCTGGAGTGGTGATCAAACCGGAGGTGTGTGGGAATACATCCGCTTTCACATTCCCACGTATATCGGTTCAGGATTATCCGGACAGCCCAACATCTGTTCGGACATGGATGGCATTTTCGGAGGAAAAAATCCGGTAGTCAACATCCGCGATTATCAGTGGAAAACTTTCACACCCATGATGCTGAACATGGACGGTTGGGGAAGTAACGAAAAATATCCGCACGCACTCGGCGAACCGGTTGCATCTCTCAACCGGAATTACCTGAAACTGAAATCGGAACTTTTGCCCTACGCATACAGTGTCTCACGCGAAGCCATCGACGGGCTTCCGGTCATTCGTGCCATGTTTCTCGAAGAGCAAAATCCGTTTACACTCGGAATAAATACCCAGTACCAGTTCATGTTCGGACCCAATTTTCTGGTGGCACCCATTTATCAGAATACCCGCGCCGACGAGCAGGGAAACGACTTACGCAATAACATCTACCTCCCTGAAGGTGAGTGGATTGACTATTTCTCAGGTCAGAAATACGAAGGCGGACGAATTATAAACAATTTTGAAAGTCCGATATGGAAACTGCCCGTGTTTGTCAGAAACGGAGCCATCATCCCGATGACAAATCCTAACAACAATGCGACAGAAATTGACAAGAGCCACCGGATTTATGAAATTTATCCTCACGGCAATACCTCATTCACAGAATACGACGACGATGGGGAAACTACCGCTTACCTGAGCGGGAAGTTTGTTGAAACACAAATCAATTCATCGGTTTCTAAAAACCAGGCAACCATTACCATTCAGCCTCTAAAAGGCGATTTCAAAGGTTTTGTAAAAGAAAAAACGACCGAGATGAAAGTGAATGTAACCGCCAAACCGACAGGAATAGCTGCAAAGGTCGGAAACAGGAAGGTACGGCTTAAAAATGCCCGAACCATGCAGGAATACAATTCGGCAACGAATGTGTATTTCTATGACGCTGCTCCGGATTTCAACCGTTTTGCCACAAAAGACTCCGAATTTGCCCGGGTGAAAATAATCAGAAATCCGCAGTTGCTTGTTAAAATCGGCAAAACCGATGTCTCGGTAAATGATGTGAAACTGATTATCAAAGGCTTCGAATTCGAACCGACAAATCCGCTGCTGCAGCATGCAGGTAAATTAACTCCACCGCAAAATATCGCTGTATCCGACAGTAACGCAACTGCCTATACCCTCAGTCCCGAATGGAGCGCTGTGCCCGGAGCCGATTATTATGAACTGGAATTCGGCGGAATGCTCTATTCAACCATCAGGGAAAATTCGTTGCTGTTCGAAAACCTCACTCCGGAAACCAGATATGCTTTCAAAGCCCGTGCTGTTAACAAAAGCGGAGCTTCCGAATGGACAGGTTTTGAGGCTACAACCAAATCAGATCCGTTGCAGTTTGCCATCAGAGGCATAAAAGCTCAGAGCAACGTGGAAATGCAGGGCGGAGAAGGCCTCAGACGCTTGTTTGACTTTGACGAAGGCAACATGATGCACACAAAATACGGAGAAAATGCTGTTCCGTTTGATTTGACCCTTGATTTGAATTCGGTGAATCAGCTCGACAAACTCGAATACCTGCCCCGAACAAGCGGACAGAACGGCATGTTTGAAAAAGGAAAAATCCTCTTCAGCAACGATAAGCAAACCTGGATCGAAGCGGGAGAATTTGAATGGAAACGAAACGGAGAAAATAAAACGTTTGTATTTGAAAAACAGCCGGTTGCCAGGTATATAAAAATCTCGGTAGAGAAAAGTGTTGGCAACTTCGGCTCAGGCAGAGAAATTTATATTTTCAAAGTTCCGGGCACCGAAAGCTACCTGCCGGGCGACATCAACAACGATAAACTCATCGACAGCAACGACCTCACTTCTTACCTCAACTACACCGGATTAAGACTTGGCGACAGCGATTTTGAAGGCTACGTGAGCCGCGGTGATGTAAATAAAAACAACCTGATCGACGCTTACGATATCTCAAACGTTGCTGTAAGGATGGACGAGGCTGAAAGTGACGAAGATAACGGTATTGTGGAAGGTACACTCCTCCTGACTGCCGACAAAAAAAACTATCGCGAAGGTGAAACGGTGGAAATAACTGTACGTGGGCAGAATCTGAAATCGGTGAATGCACTCAGTTTTTCACTGCCATACAACAACAACTATGAATTCACCGGAATCCGAATCCTGAATACGGGCGAAATGCAGAATTTCACCAACGACCGCCTCCATTCCGATGGTGAAAAGGTGCTATATCCCACTTTCATCAACGTAGGCAATCAGAAAACACTCGAAGGGAATGCGGATTTATTCGTTATCCGCCTGAAAGCCAAACGGGCACTGAAATTTGAATTAACTCCGCAAAAGGGATTATTGGTCGGTAAAAATTTGAGTTCGCTGGCTTTTTAACAAAATGCGAAATGTATGAAAGCAAGAAAGAAAGTGAACATCGGGTGTCACTTTCTTTCTTGCTTTAATCAAACATCCTGAAAATCATTTGAATAACATGAAACAAAAATACGGGATATTTGCGGTAATGAAGTTGATATTTTCACTGTTTTTATTATAAACCCGCCAGCTCGCTGACTTTATTCCAGTTCACCACATTCCAGAATGCTTTGACGTAAGCAGCCCGTTTGGATTGATATTTCAGGTAATAGGCGTGTTCCCATACATCCAGCGCCAGGATAGGTTTTCCTTTCATTGTGTTGAACGGCATCAGCATATTATCCTGATTGGGAGTAGAATCGATGTAAAGCGTACCGTCCGATTTCTGCATCAGCCATACCCAGCCTGAACCAAAACGTCCGGTGGCGGCTTTTTCAAATTCTTCCCTGAATTTGTCCACACTGCCGAATTGTTTCACCAGCGCTTTCTCCAACGCAGGCGACATGGTCGTTGTTCCGGCCGGAGCCATTATCTCCCAGAAGAAAGTGTGGTTGTAATGGCCGCCGCCGTTGTTTCTCACCGCAGTCTGAATGTCTTTGGGAAGCGTATTGATCTTACGGAGTAGTTCTGTAATATCCAGCTTGTTGTATTGCGGATATTTCTCAACAGCCTTGTTCAGGTTGTTTACATACGCTGCTTGGTGAGCCGTATGGTGAATGCGCATAGTGGTACTGTCAATAAAAGGTTCCAGTGCACCATATTCATACGGGAGTGACGGAAGTTTGAACTGTCCGAAGCTAAATACAGTTATCATCAAAAGGAATGATAGTAAAATGTTTATTCGTTTCATAGAGTTGCAATTTAAATTGATTATAAATAATTTATTCTTTTCAGCTATAACAATATCATCAAAAAATTGTTTAACAGATTAAACTTTCTGTTCATCAAACAGTCGAATGTATAATTAATCACACACAATAATCAATTTATATTACTAAGAGTGGCGACGATTTTGTTGCAAACAACTCTGATAAAGTATGTTATATTTAAAAAATGAAAAAGTACCTGATCCTGTCCTTTTGTTTTGCCATGAGTTTTGCACTCCAGGCTCAACACGCTGTCAAATCGAAAATCGTAAGTAAATCAACCGGCGAACCACTGGAATATGTTGCAGTCCGGTTACTCAATACAGACTCCGTGTTGGTAGCCGGACAATCAACAGACTCACTCGGTGAGTTTACCCTGAAAGATATCAAATCCGGAAAATACATTCTGCAGGCTACATCGGTTGGCTATATCGGCATCAACCGGAATCTTGAAGTCAGATCCGCAAATATGGTGCTGGAAAATCTGCAGATGGAGGACGATTCCAAAGTACTGAAAGAACTCGAAGTTGCCGGCACAGCCGTACAAGTGGTTACCAAAGGCGATACCATCGAATACAACGCAACCACATTCAAAACCGGACAAAATGCCGTGGTCGAGGATTTGCTGAAGAAAATGCCGGGAGTAGAGATAACCTCTGATGGAAAAATAATGGTCAACGGACAGGAAGTAAAGAAAATACGGGTGGATGGCAAGAAATTTTTCGGCGATGATATGGAAATGTCCACCAAAAATATTCCGGCCGATATGGTGGATAAAGTGCAAGTGGTGGATCAGAAATCAGAAATGGCACAGCTCACGGGCTTTGATGATGGCGAAACCGAACGTATCATCAACCTGACCATCAAGCGCGACCGCCGGCAGGGAGTATTCGGCAATGTACAGGCGGGAGCCGGAACGGATATCAATCCGGAATTTCGCTACGATGCCAATGCATTTCTGAACATCATGAACGGCGATACCCGCTCGTCGGTCACAGCCGGTGCCAACAATACAAATACTGCCCGCAGCCGCCGTGGAAGAGGCGGTTTTGGCGGAGGAAGAAGTGGAATCACTGCTACTCAGAACCTTGGGTACAACATCAACACACCGCTGAGTAAACAACTCATCGTAGGGGGCGACGTGACGTTTAACCATTCGGACAACCTGGTGCTTTCAGAAAGTCAGCGCGAAAACTACCTGCAGGACGCCACGTACCAAAATAACTCCAACCGGATGTCCAACCGCGAAAATTATCAGGGAAATCTCCGCCTCGAAATGGAATGGAAACCGGACACTATGAATTCTTTTATCATTCAGCCGAATATAGGTTTCAACCGCTCGTTTTCACGCAGTACGTCCGATTATCTTTATCTGAAAGAAAACGACAGCACTAGCTGGGGAAATACAAAAAACAGTGGCGATGGCCTCGACCGCGACGCCGGAATTACGTTTATCTACAACCGTAAACTGGCAAAACCCGGCCGAACGTTTACCACACGGCTCAATACCAATATGTCAGCAAGCGACGACAACGGCATGAATTATTCCCGGAAAATAACCAACGATTCTACCATTCTCATCGACCAGCGGAGCGACAATACATCCAATAATTTCAATTTTGGTTTGCGACTGTCATACGTTGAGCCGCTCGGAACTTCGCGCAAACATTTTCTCGAAACCTCGCTCTCCTTCAACGGAAATATCCGGAACTCTGTACGCGATCTGTTTGATCAGGATGTCAACGGCAACTACATCGTCAAGAACAACGAATACAGCAACGAATTTTCAAACCGCTTTTTCCGTGAAACGCTCGACCTCAATTACCGCTACGTAATGCCTGCATATAATCTTACGCTCGGTTTTTCGGCCGAACCATCGCAAACTTACAGCACAACTATTTACGGCGACAACACGGGTGTTCCGATTAAAAATGAAGTGGTGAACCTGGCTCCTGCAGCCCGTTTTCAGTACAATTTCGGCAAAAGAAATTTTGCACGGCTCGAATACCGCGGACGTACCGAGCAGCCCTCTATCAGCCAGATGCAGCCGGTGAAAAACAACACCGACCTGATGAACGAAACCGTAGGAAATCCCGCGCTCAATCCGGCTTTCAACCACAATCTCCGGCTCATGTACTCCAACTACAATGCCGAAACGTTCAGTTCCTACAGTGTCGGAGTGTTCGGAAACGCCACAAAAGATAACCTGACGAGCAACAGCATTTACGACAATACCGGAAAAAGATACATTCAGACCGTCAATTCGAAAGAAATACCGTATAATCTGAATGCTTTTTTCATGTATAATCAGCCTTTCCTGAAGAAATTCAATTTCTCCAACAACACTTCGTTCGGCACCAGACAACAGTACGGATACACTTCCAAAAACGTAAATGCAGCCGATATTAATCTTAACAACCTCCTGATCGGCGATTTGAGCAGTACCATACGCTACAATGCAGCCGAGAATATCTCGATGAGTTTCACCCACGAAATAGTGGATGTGGCACTTCGCGGCGGTCTGGGCTATTCTTATTCGAAAAATAATTTCAACAAAAAAGCATCAGAAACCTACGATTGGACAAGTGCGCTCAATTTCGGACTTCGACCTACCAAAACACTGACTTTTACCACCGATCTGAATTTTACAAAACAAAACGGATACGCCGATTTCAACCCTTCGCAGTGGATATGGAATGCATCCTTGGATTTAACTGCATTCAAGGCAAAAGGAGTGTTCTCGCTGAAAGTGTTTGATATACTGCGTCAACAACAGAATATTAATCAGAACGTAGGCGATAACTTTGTGGAATTCAGCAAATCAAATGCCCTGCCATCCTATTTCCTGGTTAGTTTCACATACAAAATCAATAAGTTCAAAGGCGGAAACAGTCAGGACCGTGAAAATCTGGAAAATATGAACCGCATGGGACCCGGCATGGGAAGGGGAATGAGAATGGGAGGCGGCGGACCGGACGGCGGTGCACCTCCTCCTCCTCCATTCATGTAATCCGGAAAATCAGGAAACCTTTTTTCATTCGTTAAACTTTTCATTCAGCTGCTTGTTGGATAAGAAAAAGACAAAACGGGTATGACGAAGATAAGAATTGCATTTTTAGGACTGGGTGGTGTAGGCGGTTATTATGGAGGAAAACTCGCTGCACGATACAGCGGATCGGGTAGGGTGGAAGTATGTTTTTTTGCCCGGGGCGAACACCTGAAAGCCATTCAGGAAACCGGTATTCACATAATCACCGACGAAGAAGACTTTATAGCCCGACCCGATCTGGCTACCGATAATCCTCAGGACGCCGGTGTGGTGGATTATGTGATTATTACCACCAAAAGCTATGATCTCCGGAGTTCCATCGAATTTATCCGTCCCTGTATTGGTCCTCATACCATCATCCTGCCATTACTCAACGGAGGGGATATCACCGAACGGATTCGTGAAATTCTGCCCGAAAACATCGTCTGGAGCGGTTGCTCATACATCGTAAGCCGCAAAACCGGACCGGGTGTAATCAGGGCAACGGGTACGTTTTACAAACTGGTTTTCGGATACGATAAGGAACCAAACGAACAATTGCAGAACTTCGAAAAACTCCTTCAGGAGGCCCGGATAGATGCAAAGCTATCCGTCAATATCCGTGAATCCATCTGGAAGAAATTCTTCTTCATTTCAGTTTCTGCTTCACTTACTTCCTATTTTGATGTTGGTTTCAACGAACTGGTGGATACTCCGGATCGACTGAACATGACCGTCGGGCTTGCCGAGGAATTCCTTAAAGTGGCTAAAGCGGAGGGAATTAATCTGGGTGAAAACGCCATTGAGCAGGTCGTAAACCGTGCCGAAGTGCTGCCTGCCGGTACTACAACTTCCATGCACAGCGACTTCAAAGCCGGCAACCGCACTGAAGTGGAAACACTTACCGGAGTCATCGTTCAGCTGGCTCAGAAACACCGAATCTACACGCCACTCTACGAAACCGTATATAATTCCCTGAAAAACAGGTGAATAGTTTATAGTTCTGAGTTCTGTCCCGATAGCTATCGGGAGAGTTCTGAGTATAACACTCGAAACTCAGAACTAAACTCACGCTTCTCCCCCGAATCCCATCGGCAGTGGCGGCATCATGTTGTTTTCTGGTGTTTTTATCTTTCCGTGCTGCTGTTCATATTTCGAAATGTTGTCCTGGAGTGCAAATAGCAGTCTTTTGGCATGCTCGGGAGTGAGGATGATGCGTGATTTTACGTTGGCTTTGGGTGTTCCGGGCATAATGCGGATAAAATCAATGACAAATTCCGATGAGGAATGTGAAATGATTGCCAGGTTTGAGTAAGTTCCTTCAGCTACTTCAGCCGATAATTCAATGTTCAGCTGATTTTCCTGATTTTGTTTGTTGTCCATATTTGTAGTTTTTTTTCTTGAATGTAATTTTTTACAGTATTGCAGTTGGTTATCAGTTGTTTATAGAATGAAGTAAACTGCATAAGTGACTCAAACATGAAGTCCGTATAATTTGCGGGTGCTCCATATCATGCCACGACATGCTCCGTAATCAGCGGATAAAGATACGAAAAATATCTTTGGGTAAATCGGTTTTTAGCTGTTTTCACCCGAAATGTTTGTACAAACCTCACGGGTGAAGCGCCCCGATAGCTATCGGGGTAACCGCTTATTAAAAACGGCGGTTTCAAACCGCTGCACCCGATAACAATCAGGAAATCTATGCCAGGATGCAGGCCACAGCGATGCTGTAAAACTTGGAAAGAGCTGTCTCACTGCGCGAAGTGAGTACACACGGTTTGGAAGTGCCCTGCAAAATACCGCCCATCTGAGCGTTGGCAAAAAGTGCCACTCCTTTGTAAAAGACATTGGCGGCGGCAAAATCGGGGAAAATAAGCACATCGGCATCACCCAGCAAGGGTGATGGTACTTTTTTGATACCGCCCCGCTCGGCGTCCAGAGCCAGGAAAATATCCAGCGGTCCGTCGATGATCACGTCGCCAAATTCACCTGCACGCCACATCTGCATGATATCCAGGTAATCCTGCATAAACGTGATTTTAGGGCTGGTTACTTCTGTGGCATGAATTAATGCCACTTTGGGTTTTGAAAGCCCGAATTTATAGCAGGTGTTGATGGCGTATTTTATCATGGCTTTCCGCTGATCGAGCGTGGGGTAGGGTATCACGGCCGGGTCCGAAAAGAAAATCAGCTTGTGGTAGCCCGGAATTTCGAGTGCGGCGTTGTAGGTCAGCACATTGCCGGGTGGCAAGAGCCCTTTTTGTTTGTCGAGTATAGCCCGCAGAATCACATCGGTATTCACCAACCCTTTCATCAGGATATCGCATTCGCCATCCTTCACCATGCGAACCGCTTCGAACGTTGCTTCGCCCACATCGGGTTTATCAATGATGTGAATATATGATGAAATATCCGGCTGTTCGAGCAGATAGGACTCAATTTCAGCCACGTCGCCTACCAGATAAGCCTCTACGATGCCTGCATTTACAGCGTTGATCACGGCATCAAGCGTGTGTGAATCCACTGCATTGGCCACTGCCATGCGTTTGCGATGCTGTGATTCGGTCAGATGCGATGTCAGTTCCTGAAATGAGGCTATCGGATGCATATAAGATACGTGTTGAGTAAATATCCGGTACAAATTTATGAATTAATTTCAAGCCTGCAAGCCGCCGGCCGTTGCGCTCGTAATCCTCAATTTCTGAAAAGATTACAAATAGACAGCAGGAAAATTGAATCTGAATAATTTTATAATTTTTAGGGCAATTTGTATGTTAATTCAGCTGAAAATTGCCTTTCTTTTTTTTATTTTTTATCGAAAATTTTTTCCGAAAACTTTTACCCTGCCTGAAATGTTTTATCAAAAAACCGGAAGAAGAGCCGATTTTTACATGTCAAATGCAAAATTCCGGTTTTTTTTGATGGTATAATTTCACTTTATTTTAACACTCTAAATTTTTTTTAAATGAAACATGTTATTACTTCCGAATGGAAAGGCAATCTCACTT
The DNA here is from genome assembly GCA_009929445.1 of Bacteroidia bacterium. Lineage (GTDB taxonomy): Bacteria > Bacteroidota > Bacteroidia > Bacteroidales > Paludibacteraceae > UPXZ01. Next base: position 12,713 of record SAAL01000004.1, on the reverse strand, counting down.
TTGAATCCACAATAGACGAACACAAAATCATAAATGACGCACCGCTGGCAGCCGGAGGCGATAATCTCGGTACGAGTCCCAAAAAATTGCTGCTTGTGGCGCTGGCCGGCTGTACAGGCATGGATGTGGTCTCCATTCTCAAAAAAATGCGTGTGAATATCGCGAAATGTAACATCAGCGTGGAAGCCGATATGCGCGATGAGCATCCGAAATACTACGAAAGAATGCACGTAGTGTATGAATTTACCGGTAAAGACCTGCCAATGGAAAAGCTGGAAAAGGCAGTGAAAATGTCGGAAGAAACCTACTGCGGTGTGGAAGCTCTATTCAGAAAAGCGATAGAAGTTACTTCAGAAATACGGGTAAAAGAGGGCTGAAAAACCTTTGCCGGACAATACAATAATAAAGGAGCAGGGATTGAAATCGCTGCTCCTTTATTATTGTAATCAGGTGAAAACTCGAACCTAATAATTTACCCGTTTTTCTGTTTCACTTTGTCAAATCTTATCCAACCCGCACTATTTTTCCTGTTCCGGCGTATTTTACAGGTTCAGTGGTGTTGCCGTAGCCGTTTTTCCCGAACTCCACCCCAAGACACACCAGCATGGTCACATCATCGGTTATCGGCATCAGTTTCAGGGGACAGTACAGTCGGATGGAAACGCCCGGCTGCGTACCCATGGCAGGCATTCAGTTGCTTTGGTATACTCCACGTACATTGTCATTGTGCAGGTATTCCGAACGTACGTATTGCTTTTCGGTCTATGAGTAAGTCATATCACACACTCCACCCAGGCAGGCAACAATTGTGAAGGATGGCAGACTTCGGAAGTTGTACAGGTATAAATCCGTATTGATTGCAGGGATTTCAATCGTTGCCACTCCCGCTTCGGTAACCTGACGGATTTAATAAAAACAAAGCCGGTTATGCATACACCTGCTCCATTAGAACTGTTGTCTGTATATTCTTCGTCAGAACAGAATGAAACAATTGCTTTTGCGTAATAATGAAAAATATGATTTTATCGCCGTTAAGGTAAAGCGAAATGCGTGATATGCCGATAATTGAAACGTGGTACAGGCAAAAGTATTTCCAGATAATTTTGTCGAGTAAAAAATATTAAGTTTCTTCGCTACACTCAGGATGACTGTGATTTATAGAGATTTTTGAACTCCACTCCAAAAGATAGAATAATGACTGTCATTTCAAAGTGAGAAATATAATACAATTTAAGAAATCAGAATTTTATCGGGCAATAGTGATTTTCAAATAAAATTCAATATCAATTTACACGAATAAAAAACAAAAAAAAAGTCAGTTCAGGTCTATCTGAACTGACTTTTTTTTGTTGTAGAATACTATATCATTAGGTCGGTAAACGCGTAAGTTCGTCCATCGAAAAGTCCTTGATCACTAAGCTTAAGCTTTGGAATTACAAGCAACGACATAAAGGCAACGGTCATAAAAGGGGCTTTCAGCTGCGATCCCATTTGTTTTACCGCGGCATCAAGTTCTTCATATTTTTGGGCAATCACATCACCCTCTTCGGCCGACATTAAACCACCAACAGGCAAAGGTAGTAGCAAAACGTTGTCTTTGTTACAAGCCAGAATACCACCGGTACTGGCTATGATATGATTGATTGCCGATACGATTTCTTCGTCGGAGGTGCCTACAGCCACTATATTATGGCTGTCGTGCGAAACAGTGGAAGCAAGAGCTCCCTCTTTAAGTCCGATGTTTTTAATAAATCCTATAGCAGGTTTCATGTCCTGATAACGATTGTAAACCACTAATTTAAGTATGTCGTTTGTTGTGTCCGAAATAACATTGTCGTTGTCGATTTTAGGAACTACCAATTCGCTGTGTGTAAACAGCTGTCCATCGTCCACCACAATTACTTTTAGTTGATCGCCCGAAGGTTGGACGCGAAGTTGTTCGGGCTGTAGTGGTGTGGCTTTAAAGTTATTGATCAGCTTATTAGGAATATAACGTGGAAAAAGTACCGCGTTGTTTTCAGCAACTTTCAAACCGCGAATATAAGTTTGTTGCACGTCAAAATCCGTCAGATTATTAACCACCAGAAAATCAGCATCGTCGCCTTGCTGAAGCAATCCTACATCGAGTTTGTAATGTCGAACCGGATTGAGTGAGCATATGCGCAGGACTTCCAGTGCGTCGTATCCGGCAGCTACAGCCCGGCGGGCAAGGGTGTTTATGTGTCCGTTTTTAATTAAATCATCAGGGTGTTTATCGTCAGAACAGAACATGATTTCGTCGCTGTACTTTTCGAGCAGAGGAAGTAAATCATCGAAGTTCTTGGCAGCGCTACCTTCGCGGATCAGTACTTTCATGCCAAAGGCGATTTTAGCTTCAGCTTCGGTTATCGACATGCACTCGTGATCGGTTGTGATACCAGCCGAAGCATAAGCTATCAAGCCTTCGCCGGTAAGCTCAGGTGCATGTCCATCGATGGGTTTGAGATGTTTGTGGGCAGCCCGGAGTTTTAAATGTACCTGTTCGTCTTGTTCGATAACTCCCGGGTAGTTCATCATTTCGGCAAGGAAGTAAATGTCGTCGCGTTCTAGCAACTTACTCACTGCTTCGGCATCGAGGATGGCTCCGGAAGAATCGAAAGGTGTAGCAGGCACGCACGAAGGAGCACCAAAGTAGTATTTGAGTGCCGATTTTTTGCCATTTTCTATCATGTAATTTACACCGGGTATACCACATACATTGGCTATTTCGTGTGGATCGCAAACACAAGCGACGGTGCCACATGGCAAACTGTAGCGTGCAAACTCCGATGGCAACATCATGGAGCTTTCGATGTGGATGTGTGCATCCACAAAACCGGGAATAATGTACTGGTCGGGCACAGCATCTGAGGCTTCAAAGTTTACAATTTTTCCTCCATCGATGTATAGAGTTCCTTTTCTTATTTGCCGCGCTACTACATCTACTATGTGTCCTGCTATTGTGTTCATTTTTCAGGCTTTAAAAAGTTGTCTTTATGTGTTTTTATTCTTATATGTTTGTATATAAGGATAAAAATAAGGTTTTTGTTCAGAAAGATTAGTAAATAAAAAAACTCCTGCTTATCTTCAATCTACCTGGATGTCGCTTGTTTCAAATACAAGTTTAGAAAACCGGAAAGGATTTATTTTATCTCATTTTAGCTTTCACTTTCAAAATAATTGATTATTATTGCAACATGTTTCATGATGAAACAAAATGAAAATAAAACCGGGTATGAATTCAATCAGGCTGACAGTATTAATCGCTGCACTGCTGTTTGCTGCAGTATCAACAAATGTACACGGGCAGGACTCCCTGCAGGTTCTTCCCATCGTTGAAGATACGCTGCGACTGCCCTTGCAGGAACTCACCGACTCAAACAAACATTTTAATCAACAATTCAATTTTGAGAATCGTTCTTTCGGTAATAAATTTTTGCGTGGTACGGGTTATTCATTTCTCTTCAGTTTGTCTATCGGGATGTATCTGGTTGTAGCTCCTCCTGAAATTACCCAATGGTACGCGGAGAATAAATTCAAGTTACCCGTCTTGCAGAAACAGTATCGAAAAACGTTTACCACACCTCCTGTCATCGATCATGATTTGTGGGTGGTCAATTACATCGGACATCCCTATCAGGGCTCATATTACTACAATACCATCCGATCGCAGGGCGGCACGTTGTTGCAATCTTCATTGCATAACTTGTTTCAGTCACTGTTTTGGGAGTATGTTTGGGAAGGCGGTGTAGAGCAGCCAAGCATTCAGGATATAATAGTGACACCCATTGCGGGCTCTTTGGTGGGGGAGCTCACCCACAAAGCGACATTGTCCATGCGTAAAAACGGGTTCAGATGGTATGAAAAAGTGGCTGTGTGTCTTATCAATCCGGCTTATGTCCTCAATAACGGATTCAGTCTTACAAAACGAAGAAAATAAGATTCCCAAAGAATGACTTCGACCAATTCACCCTATAATTAACGGTTCAACTATTAGGGGAGAAGTATCTCAGAAAATGTTTTTTCAATCAATAAAAAAAATGGCAGATTTACGCTGAAAATGTTTTCTGTTTGCTGTTCTTTTCAATTCACTGATTACTAAACGTATTTTTGGAAATCATTCTCCGCTTGCTTGCTCTCAGCCTTCAACTGATTATATTGCGCTGTATTACTCGCTTCTCATGCACATTGTGTCGTCTTTTTAGGCATAAATTGTACTATTTCTCTTAATTAATCGTTATACTTTCCGAATGCAACCAAATGATTTTGCGGTTGTAAATTCCGTTTTCATAAATGATATAAACTCAAATTTGTTAGAACAATGATTGACTATATAAAGGGAGCTGTAACCGAACTCACCCCCACCGGTGTTGTGCTCGAAACGGCAGGTGTAGGTTATTATCTAAACATTACACTCACAACATACAGCGCACTTAACGGCAGGGAAGATGCTCAGCTTTTTGTCTACGAGGCCATTCGCGAAGACGCACACCTCCTGTTCGGATTTATGAACCGTGCCGAAAGACAACTTTTCCTGCTGCTCATATCCGTTTCGGGTATTGGCGCCAATACAGCCAGGGTGATTATGTCGTCGTACAGTGCATCTGAAATCCAGCAGATGATAGCCGGAGGTGATGTAGTATCGCTGAATGCCATCAAAGGAATCGGTACCAAAACCGCCCAGCGCATTATTGTAGACCTGAAGGATAAAATTCTGAAAACAGGAATTGCCGAAGAATCAGGACTGAAGGGAACCATGCACGATCCGAAAACGAATTCAGTAAGAGAAGAAACGCTCGCCGCACTTGCCATGCTTGGCTTTGCAGCTGCCGCCTCGCAGAAAGTGGTGGATAAGATTATGGCTGAAAATCCGACGATGAAAGTGGAACAGGTAATAAAGCAGGCATTGAAAATGCTGTAACCGGACAGAATAAAAAACGATTAGCAGAGTTGCAGCCGACATAAGGTGCGGTAACAGATAACGATATGATTTTAAGGAAAAAAATAATTTCTTTCATCATCTTCTTTCTAATTTTGGTTGGTACTGCTTACGGCTTTGTAAGTGCTACCCGACACTTCACGTCCGCCACTGCAGCAGAACTGCAGCAGCCGCAACCACGTAAAACCACTCCTGCAGCTGTAAAAGATTCCGCCACCCGATTTCCGGTGAGCAACCAGGCCATCGAAACCTACGAAGACCTCAGCAAGGTTTACCCCATGGATCTCCGGAATCCCGAAAACATCAAAACAGAAATAGAGTACGATGTAAATACCGGAAACTATGTCATTCGCACCAAAGTAGGCGAACTCGAAATATCTACTCCCATGACCCTCAGTCCCGAAGAGTACAACAGGTATTCACTCCGTAAAAGCATGCTCGAATTTTACAGAGACCGCAACGTGAAGGGTGTGGAAAGCAACGAAGATAAATTCTCAGCGACCGATATGAAATTCAGCCTCGGGCCTGCCGATAAAATTTTTGGACCGGGTGGTGTGCAGATCAAAACACAGGGATCGGCAGAACTCATTTTCGGTTTCAAAAGTAATTTTATCAACAATCCTGTTCTTCCGCAGCGTGCACGCCGCTCCAACGTACCGAACTTCGATCAGAAAATTCAGATGAACGTAACCGGATCGGTGGGCGATAAAATCAATTTCGGACTGAATTACAACACCGAAGCCTCTTTTGACTTCGACCAAAAGTTAGCTAAACTGGCGTTCAAGGGCAAGGAAGATGATATAATCCAGAATATCGAAGCCGGAAATGTGAGCATGCAGCTCAACGGGTCGCTCATTACCGGAAGCACAGCACTTTTCGGTATCAAAACCGATCTGCAGTTTGGCAAGTTGCGCGTTTCGGCGCTCGCCTCCCAGCAGGAGTCCGAATCGCAGACCGTAAGCTCCAAAGGAGGCGCACAGACCATCCCTTTCGAAGTCAAAATTGACCAGTACGACGATAACCGCCACTTTTTTCTCGGTCATGTTTTCCGCGATAATTATGAGCAGTCCATGAGTAAACTGCCGTTTATTTCATCCGGCATCACTGTCAATCGTGTGGAAGTGTGGATAACCAACAAGCGCGGAAATTTCAACGAAGCCCGCAACATCATCGGTTTCATGGACCTGGCCGAACCGCGTGTCATTGATAATTCAATTTGGAAAAACAATTCGGGTGCCGCCCTGCTTGCCAACGGCTCAAACTCGTTGTACAGCGAAATGAACGCCCTGCCCAACGTGCGCGATATCCAGCAGACCAATGCCGTTTTGTCGGCAACCTACCCACCGGCTTCCACAGGCATCAACGGTGGCGAAGACTACGAAAAAATTGAGAATGCCCGCCGGCTCGATCCATCGGAATATACGGTCAACAATGCGCTGGGTTTTATCTCGCTCCGTTCAGCCCTCAATCTCGATGAGGTGCTCGCAGTGGCCTACGAATACACCTACCAGGGGCAGATTTATCAGGTGGGTGAATTCTCCACCGACAACGTGAAAGCACCGCAAGCGTTGATTCTTAAATTGTTGAAAAGCACCACACAGTCGCCTCAACTGGCTTCATGGGACCTGATGATGAAGAATATTTACTCCATCGGAGCCATGCAGATGCAGCCGGAAGATTTCAGAATGAATATCATGTACCGCAATGATTCTATCGGTACCGAATTACAGTATTTTCCCGAAGGAAACATTGCCAGCCAGCTTTTGCTGCGGGTGATGAACCTGGACAGGCTGGATGTGAAGAATACCGTCAACCCCGACGGGCTTTTTGATTATGTGGAAGGATACACGGCGCTCTCTTCGTCCGGAAGAATCATTTTTCCGGTACTCGAACCTTTCGGGAGCCACCTGCGTGCCAAAATAGGCAACGATGCCATCGCTGATAAATACGTGTATCAGGAGTTGTACGACTCCACGCTGGTCGTGGCTCAGGAATTCAGCGAAAAAAACAAATTCTCGCTGGTAGGGAGGTACAAAGGCTCTGCTTCCGGTTCGGAAATCCGCCTGAATGCCATGAATGTACCGCGAGGATCGGTGGTGGTGACTGCCGGAGGTAAAACGCTTGTAGAAAATGTGGACTACACGGTGGATTACATGATGGGAACTGTCACCATACTGAATCAGTCTATCATCGAATCCAATACAAATGTAAATGTGAAGCTGGAAAACCAGTCGATGTTCAGCATGCAGCGCAAATCACTGCTGGGAACGCATCTGGAGTATCAGTTCAGCAAGGATTTCAGCCTCGGGGGTACGCTGATGCACCTCTCCGAAATGCCGCTGACTAAAAAGGTGAACACCGGAAGTGAACCCATCAAAAATACGATTTGGGGACTCAACACTTCCTGGAGACGTGAATCGCAATGGATAACCAACGTGCTGGATAAATTTCCTTTCGTGAACGCTACACAACCTTCGTCCATTGCCTTCAATGCCGAATATGCTCAGCTTATTCCCGGACACTCCAAAGTGATTAGCGAAATGGGGCTGGCCTATCTCGATGATTTTGAATCGACAAAAACGAACATAGATATTCATTACCCGTATAACTGGTACCTGACCAGTACGCCGGGAATGTTTGATGAATCAAAACTAAGCAATAACACAGATTACGGTAAAAATCGTGCTTTGCTCGCATGGTATGCCGTGGACAGGATTCTGAACAGCGAAGCGCGTACCACACCGCCCAACCTGCGGGGCAATCTCGAATCGCAATCAAACCATTATACCCGTCAGGTGCGCGAAACCGAACTTTTTCCCAATCGCGACATTGATCCGACGGGAACTTCGCTGATGACACTGCTCAACCTGTCCTATTACCCCGAAGAGCGCGGACCTTACAACCTGGACATCGCAGGTGTTAATCCGGCAACCGGAAAGCTGCTGAACCCGAAGGATCGGTGGGGAGGAATTATGCGGAAGATCGAAACGTCGGACTTCGAAACCGCCAACATCGAATACATCGAATTCTGGATGATGGACCCGTTTGTTTATGGAACTCAGAATAATAACGGCGGTGACCTTTACTTCAACCTGGGCGATATCAGCGAGGATATCCTGAAGGACGGGAAAAAAGCGTTCGAACACGGACTGCCCATCGACAATACGAATCAGAATTTCGAAACTACCGTTTGGGGACGCATTCCGCTTACTCAGTCCACCGTTATTGCCTTTGACAATACGGCCGGTGCACGCGAAAAACAGGATGTAGGGCTCAACGGGCTTTCCACGCAGGATGAGTTCACTTTCCCGACTTATAAAACCTATGTGGAAAATCTCACAGCTCATCTGGATCCCGCAGTGGTGACCCGGATGCAAAACGACCCGCATTCGCCCATCAACGATCCTTCGGGCGACAACTATCATTTCTACCTGGGCAAAGATTATGACGAACGGAACCTGAGCATCCTCGAACGGTACAAGTATTACAACGGAACCGAAAGAAATTCTCCCGATGCTGCCGAAACCGGAACCGAATACAGCACTTCGGCAACACTTGCGCCGGATATTGAGGATATAAATTCGGATAATACCCTGAATGAGTACGAAAAATATTTCCAGTACAAGGTGCAGCTTCGTCCGGACAACATGATGGTAGGTACTAATTTCATCACCGATCTGGTGGAAGCAAGCGTAACGCTGAAAAACGGAAAAACGGAAAATGTGAAATGGTATCAGTTCAAGATACCCATTCGGGAATATACCGACAAAGTGGGCAGTATCCGCAATTTCAAATCCATTCGGTTTATACGTATGTTCCTTTCGGGATTCGAAAAAGAGGCACATCTCCGTTTCGCCTCCCTGGATCTGGTGCGCGGTGAATGGAAAACCTACACCAAACCGCTTGCTGTGTCGGCTGCTGCCTCTAATGCCCGCCTGGATGTACTGGCGGTAAACATTGAAGAAAACGGGCGTAAAACACCGGTTAATTACATACTCCCTCCCGGAATTACCCGTGAGACCGACCCGAGCCAGCCTCAGCTCCTGCAGCAAAATGAGCAGGCCATGGTGCTTCGGGTATCCGCACTCGGACCCGACGATGCACGTGCCGTTTACAAAAAAACCTCCAACGACATGCGCCAGTACAAACGTTTTCAGATGTTTGTACACGCTGAAGCCATGAAGGCAGCTCCCGATCTGAATGACGACGATCTGGCCGTGTTTGTGAGAATGGGGTCGGACATGGTGAATAATTACTATGAGTACGAAATACCGCTTCGACTCACACCTGAAGGCACTTACACCAGCAATAAACTGGGAGACAGACAAACGGTATGGTATCCGGAAAATATGTTTGATTTTCCGTTCACTGTGCTCACCGACACCAAACTTCAGCGTAACCGCGAAAGGGGCGGATCGGTTTCAAATGCGCTTCCTTTCAGTGTTTTCGACGAAAAAAATCCGAAAAACCGGATTACCGTCATGGGTAACCCTTCCATTTCGGAGGTGGAAAATATCATGATCGGGGTTCGCAATAAAAGCGGGGCGGTAAAATCGGGTGAAATATGGGTGAACGAAATGAGGATGTCCGAATTTGAAGAAGACGGTGGCTGGGCAGCACTGGGCAATCTGGCCGTCAATTTGTCGGATCTCGGTTCGCTGAATGTGGCCGGAAGAATGGAAACAGCCGGCTTTGGTGGAATAGAAAGCAATGTGACCAACAGAAACATGGAAGATCATTATTCCGTCAATCTCTCGGCATCACTCGATCTGGGTCGTTTTCTGCCCGAACAGGTCAAGCTCCAGATTCCGGCTTACTACACCTATACTACCGAATCAAGTTCGCCCAAATACAATCCGCTGGACGAAGACATCCTGCTGAAAGATGCAATCGGTAACCTGGAATCGCAAAACCTCAAAGACTCGCTGAAAGCGCTCACCCAGTCGGTGATACGAACCAGAAGTTTCAATATAACGAATGCAAAAGTCAACATCAGGAGTAAAAAACCAATGTTCTACGACCCTGCAAACGTGACTGTAAGCTACTCGACCAACGAAACGAACGAACACACGCCCGAAATACAGCAAAACCTTACCAAACAGCAGCGGGCTGCCATCAACTACACCTACAGTTTCAATATGAAGCCGTGGAAACCTTTTGAAAAAACGAAAACACTGGCCAAGCCGGCATTTAAGCTGATCAAAGACTTCAACCTGTTTTATTTACCTACATCTGTCAATTACAGCAGCAGCCTCAACCGCGCTTACTCACAGATGAAACTGCGCGACTTCACCGGATTCACCACTGGATCGGTGTTGGACAATCTGAGTTTCAGCAAGGATTTCATGTGGAACCGGCAGTTCGATTTCAAATATAAAATAACCGAAGCCATCGATCTGGGGTTGCAGACTTCCATGAATGCCAACATCGAAGAAAGCTACTTCACACCCGAAATTGGAAAAGAATACTACGAAGCATGGCGCGATACGGTATGGAGCAACATCCGGAAAATGGGCACACCGTACACCTATCAGCAGATTTTCAATGCATCGTGGAAAATTCCAATCGACAAGCTCCCACTGATGGACTGGGTAACCGCCAATGCGCAGTACAACTCCACCTACAGCTGGAACCGGAGCGCCATCATGGAAGGAGGTACCGATGTGGGAAATCTGGCTTCATCCATGGGCAGGCTTACCGCCAATGCCGATATGAATCTGGAAAGTCTGTATAAAAAATCAAAATTTCTCAAGGCGGTAATCGAACGGGGGCAGCGCAACACCCGCCAGCAAACGTTCAATCCGCGGACTTTCAATAAAAATGTAAACCTCAAAAAGGGAGATACACTTACCGTAAATCATGCCCTGAACAGCGAAAGATTTACATTCACAGCCAAAGATTCGCTGGGAAGGCCTATACGCGTACCTTACAAGGTGAAAAACGCTTCTTCCGTGTTGCTCATACCGGTGATGAACGCCTCCAATGCCACCGTCACCATCATCAGCAAAGATCCGAACGAGCGCACGATAACAGAAAAACTGGCCGACTTCACCATACGCCTGCCGCTCACTATACGCAAAGTATCAGTTAACTACAATCAGTCGAGCAGTCTCACCATTCCGGGATTCCTCCCCGAACCGGGTTTTCTGGGACAGAAAAAACTGAACGGAATACCGGCACCGGGATGGGCGTTTGTGTTCGGTTATCACGATGAAAACACCCTTTCGGGCGCCTCTGAGCGCGGATGGCTCTACATGGGCGAAGATATTATCAATCCGGCCAACGAAGCTGTAACTTCAGATCTGGATATCAGGGCAACCATGGAACCAATTGCCGGACTGAAAATTGACCTGACCGGCAAAAGACAGTTTCAGTCAAACACAGTGATTCACTACATGTATCCCGGTATGCCCTCCACCTTCAACGGTAACTTCAACATCACGCAGGTAGCTCTGAAAACGGCATTTGACAAAATAGGAAACGCATCTGACAACTACCGGTCAGCCACATTCAGCCGTTTTCTGGCCAACAGGGAGCTGATAGCCCGTAAACTCGAAAGCAGATATACCGGCACGCGGTATCCGGTCACCGGATTTTTTGCCGACAATCCCGTTTACCGGGGCCAGCCTTTCGATCCTGAAAACGGAACTTTCGATATCAATTCACCGGATGTGCTTATCCCGGCGTTTCTGGCTGCTTACACCGGCAGGGATGTGAACCGGATCAACACCAACCCGTTCCTTTCCATCCTCGAGATTATGCCTAACTGGAACATAAATTTCAACGGTCTATCCAATATCCCCTGGGTGAAAGATAAGTTCCGTTCCATCAGCATTACTCATGGTTATTCCAACCGGTACACCATTGGCAATTACTCCTCGTTTTCCACGTGGGTATCTCAGGATGGAAACAACAGCGCTTTGGGCTATATACGTGATGTTCAGCTCAATATGCCAATTCCGTCTATGGCGTATGATATTTCCACCGTTTCGCTCAACGAGAGTTTCAGCCCGCTTTTCGGATTGAATCTTGCCATGAAAAACAGCATGACTACCAAAGCCGAATACCGCAAACAGCGTAATCTGGCGCTTAATCTGAACAGCACGCAGCTTATCGAAGCCCTGTCCGACGAGTTTGTGGTGGGAGTGGGCTATGTGGTCAACGATTTCGATGTGGTGCTGAAACTCAAATCGAGTAAGCGCCAGACAGTGAAAAACGACCTGAAGATGAATCTTGATTTTTCATATAAGGATATCAAATCGCTGTTGCGAAAAGTGAGTGAAGACATCACGCAGGCTTCCAGCGGCAATAAAGTGATGTCGCTGCGTTTCACGGCCGATTACGTGTTCAGTTCGAAAGTGAATCTCCAATTGTTTTTCGACCGGCAAATGACCGCCCCGCTCGTTTCATCCTCCTATCCGGTTTCTTCCACCAATTTCGGACTGAGTTTCAAGTTTATGCTCACAAGGTAGCAATATACGGTACGAATCTATTACGGGTGAATATACCAAATACATCATTACTTGTATTATTCTGAAAAATTAATAAAAAATGATTGTCTACGTTCTGTTTGTTCTGTTTCGGAAAATACTATTCCTGTTTTCGGCAAAATATTTTTTTAATTTCTGTAAATAACACAATATCAATAATATATAAAATCACTATTGACCGACAAAAATCGAATTTTGCCGGAATTTATTTTTAATTCTCTGTAATTCTATTAGTTACAAAAATTATTTGAAGTTTTCAAAACCTA
>SAAL01000175.1 GCA_009929445.1 Bacteroidia bacterium | reverse complement strand
TCATCCAATTCGTGACCATTCATTTTGAGCCATTGTTTTGCATCTTCGTATTGAGGAAGTTGAACTGCAACAATATTCCAAAATTCGGGAGAATGATTGTGTTCCCGAAGGTGGGCTAATTCGTGAACTACAATATAATCTATTACTTCGGGTGGAGCTTTTACTATTCGCCAGTTGAAATTAAGCGTACCGGCGGCAGTACATGACCCCCATGTATATTTGGGAGATATAATATTGATTCGTTTCCGTTTTACTCCTAAGTGTTCGGCAAAGTATTTAATTCGTGGTATTAGTACTTCTTTGGCCTGTTGTTGATACCATTCAAACATTAAATTTTTTACAACTTCTCTATTTCGGGCTTCAAGAATAAAAGCATTTTTAAAAATAATGCTTCGATTTTCTGACTCATTGATTTGAAGTCCGTAATACTTCCCCAGAAACAAAAATTGCTCACCATCAACAAATTCCTTTGCTGTGTGCTTCACCTGTTTTTGTTCGGATTCTATTTTAGATTCAATAAGCGCCTTTCGCTTTCTAACTTCTTCTTTTATCCGATCGTCTGAAAGTAATTTGGGAGCACGAACCACAACCGACTTGTCCCTTTCGATAATAATAGAAAGGGATTTTCGATTTGATTTTATGACAGTGTATTCAAACATTAATGCGGACGTGCTTTTTCCATTATTCGGGAAACGATTTCATTTCTCTTATCGAAGAATCCGGGAATGCTATGCAAACCATGTTCCTGTGCTATTATTATTTTCAATAATTCGCCCTTAAGAGCTGCTTGTGAAGCCGGATTACGCCAAAATCCTATAGCTACACTTTCGAGTTCTATCTTATCAAATACTTCTTTGGTAACAGCCACCAAACAACTAATTTCATTTTCGGTAAGCGTATGATTTTCATCAAAAATTAGGCTTTTGAGAATGCGAAAATACGGCATTTGTGTTTTAGCATTCAAGCCATGTGTATTTTCCTTATGGCGGTTTTTGATACGATTCCGCAATTCATTCAACTGCGTAACGATTATATCCCATTGTCCGGCAAATTCCTGTAAAATCTGCTCCAACATTTCGGAGAATGAACGAAATTGTTCCGGGTCTTCATCTATGTTTACATTAATATAATGACGAATGGCATGTTCAATTTCAGCCGCTTTTGTTTTATTGCTCTTTCGACGTTCTACTTCCTTTGCAAAACCATCGTCAGTAATCGATATGGGTTCAACTTTTTGCACAACTCCTTTGCTTTCGAGGTATACATCCAGAATTTTACGCAACTTTTCAGGCACTCCTTTTAAGTTTAATCTTTCGTCACGAGTGTGTTGAGAGGCCTGTACACTTATTTCAGCCAGTAAATTATAATCGTTGAGGTAATGTAAAGCTTCTTTTCTCGGATATAGATTATTCATTGCGGAGGTTACCGAACGGAATAATAATGTGAATGCAGAGCGGATTTCCTCATCGTAGAACAAATTAAATATTGCATCTAAATCAGTCAAATCACTTACCTGATTCTTAGTAAAGAACTCAAACACTTCGTCCATGGCCTGTTTAAGCTCTAATTCCAAAGCTTTAGGGTCTTTCAAACTTGAGGTAATATCCTTTTGTTCTTTTTCATCGTAGTGTTTCAGGGCTTCTAATATATGGTGCCCAACACCTACATAATCGACCACAAAACCGTTGGTTTTAGCTGGTGAGCCCGGGCGATTGACACGGGTAATGGTTTGTAAGAGATTATGCATGACTGCGACTTTATCCAGGTACATGACTTGTTCAATCGGGGCATCGAACCCAACAGTAAGCATATTCACCACAATGATAATACCGACCTCTCCGGTAACACCATCATCCGTCTTTCCATCAAAACCCAATTTGAAACTTTCAATAATTTTCTTTTGTTTCGTAGGGTTAGTATATTGCTTTAAATAAGGCTTGTCGTTGTTATCTGTTGAAGATATAATAACTTCTACCTTTATATTTTTAATCCAATCAGGATTAAGATTGTCGAGCTTTTTACGGAATTCAGACAAGTACATTGCTTTCTTATCTGCAGCAATGTTTTGGGGGTAATCTGTTGCAGTCAATTCGCCAAACAGAGCCTTGCGAGCTATTTCAATCTCCTTATCAAAGGCTAATTTGTATCTGTGAGCTGCTTCGAGTGAGTAGGCAACTACCTGGGCTTTAAATCCATTGGGTAAAATTTCTGAAATGTAATGTTTGAACATATCATGAGCCTTTTCATTTATCGTAGATTCGGCTTCCATGTATGCTTGTTTGCTGCTATAATTCAGTATGTTACCGTACTTGTCAAAATCAATCCCTTCAAATACATCCTCAAAAGCTGCATTTGCAGCTTCTGCATCATTGAGTTTAGATTTGTTGGTACGACCTTCATATACAATCTCTAATGTAACACCATCGTCGATAGATTGGCGCATGGTATATTTATCGATATAGTCGCCAAAGGTTTCTTCTGATTTAGCTGTTGGCGTACCTGTAAACCCTATATTGATAGCATTAGGTAGTGCATTGTTGAAGTTTGCAGCCAGTTTTCCAAATTGACTGCGGTGCGCTTCGTCGGTTAATACAATAATTCGGTCGCTGTTATTGAGTTGAGGGAAAACAACTGTGTCAAAATCGTTTTCCTGAAATTTTTGGAGCATGACCGTTACCGCATTGAAAGCTCCATTTTTCAGAATGGTTTTAGCCTCTTCAATACTACCAATCTGTGCGACATTAAAGCCTGATTTATTCGCAGTATCATTTATCTGACTATCAAGTTGTGTGCGGTCTGTCAGGATTACAAACTTATAATCCATTAATTCCGGGTGCCGCCAGATTTCACGCATCAGGAATACCATAGTCAGCGATTTACCACTTCCCTGTGTATGCCAAATCAATCCGCCACGCTCACGTGGTGACTCTTTTTTAATGTTCTCTAATGCCTTATAAACAGCACGATATTGCTGATAACGACCTACAATTTTAATTGTCTTTCCTTTGTCGGTAGCTGAAAAAATTGTGAATGTACGAAGGATATTGAGTAAATTGACAGGATAGAGCATACCATGCACCATTCGCTGTTGGTCGTTGGGAGCGGTACGAAGTTGAGAATCTTCGCTTTCGCTGCCATCCTCACTCACAAAATAATGCGCTTGCGCCGGTTTTGTGTAGTTTATCAGTTGGTCAATTGTAGCCGGATATGGGTCTGTCCACCGATAAAACAGATTTTCGGAAGGGGTAGTAACAGTGCCAAATTTCGCCTTATTACGGCAGGTTGCAATGATTATCTGATTGTACACAAACAAGCGTTTGTTCCCTTCGTATTGTTCTCCTCTTTGCTCGGAATAACGCATCAACTGGTCAATGGCATCGTCCAACGGAGTTTGTACTTTGGGT
>SAAL01000174.1 GCA_009929445.1 Bacteroidia bacterium | reverse complement strand
GCACCCTCTTCTACGCCTGCAGCGAGGAGCAGAAGGACCTGAGCCTGGCGGAGGCCCTGCGCAGGCTGCTCAGCCTCGCCCTGGCCAAAGCCCGGGAGGTCGGCATTATCGCGGAAGATGCAGTGCTGGCTTTGATTGATGCGGTCATGTCCTTTGCCATTGATATGCTGCAAACCGGAAAGCGGCTACAGCTGGTTAATAGCGAATTTGCATGAAGTTAGGTCAAGTCAGAATCTTGAATTTGAACTCACATTGCTTGCTTACTTTCCCCTGGAGCCATTTCTTCTTGCTCGCGGTACTTGGTAATTAAGGACTCTCGCATTTTTTCAAAGATCCGAGTCGCCCGGTCCAAGTCGATTGTGCGGGATTCTACCATGGAGCAGAGGCCAAGACGGGTAGCATACAGCGCACAAATAGCGTCATCCTGCGGGTGCTTGGAAAGTAACTCATTCCACTCTTTCAAACTTTCTGCATCTTTACAGTAGTTATCTGCTTCTTTGCCGGAGTCTGCTATGCATGGAGTGGAAAAAATGAAGATAAATAAAAATCCTAAA
This sequence comes from Bacteroidia bacterium, assembly GCA_009929445.1. Lineage (GTDB taxonomy): Bacteria > Bacteroidota > Bacteroidia > Bacteroidales > Paludibacteraceae > UPXZ01. The sequence goes on along the minus strand of SAAL01000174.1, from coordinate 2,876 downwards.
GCGATAAATATTTTCATATTTTAACAACTCCAAGGGTTTTGCATGACGTAAAAAATATATTTGCTTCTACTTTTCAAGACCCTGCAAAAAGATGCTGATGGCTAAAAAGGTCACATCATAAATCTTCTCATCTTTCGATGCACTTCTCCCCGCAACATTAAGGACCTTGACACAGTTCTGCTTGGTCCATTCGGCCAGTTCTAATGCAGCTGTTTCGGGGGTCTTTGACATCATATCAAAGTGAATCCAAGGCTTCTGATGTTTTACGGCATACTTTTTAGTCAAGGCAGAACCGCCCGATAATTTTCCATGCGTAAAGATAGCTGTACCGTCAGAGTCCACGATATTCTTCTCGGTACGTTTGGGATAGCCTGGGGTCGGCATCTCCTGAACGCTATACTTTAGCGGCAATGGTCCGGCCTCTGTTTTTCGGCCTTTGGGAACCCACCCGCCATAGGGAAATTCATTAATTATGGCTGCATCGATTCCGGCGATGTCTGCGCCGGTCTGACAACCGGAGATTATTTTTCTCAGCATAATACTCGTCTTCTCGGTTGTGGTGCAGTGTTAGCCGAAGTCGCTTAAATTACTGTTCCCAGCGTCTTCGCAAAGTTGCTATTTTTGCGTCCCCACGTAGAGCCCTTCCGTCAGGACCACATAGTTTGACAGCTCCTTCTGGAATCCCAAACACCTCTTCAATTTTTTTGCAAATAGATCCAACGCTTGCGTCGGCTCGTGCAACCCTAAAACGGGTTGGGCTAGATATTCGACAACCTTCCCCATTGGTTTCTTCCGCATCAAGCTCGAAGTCGTCAGTTTCTGGAACAGAATTTTCCTCTAAATTTTTCTCGCCCTTTGATTCGGTGCACCAAGTACCTGCTTCTAGCGGACGCCAAACATGGCCATCCTGAACATGAAAATCCCTGGTTGCCGTTGATGGATTGATGTAGTCACTGAGTCTGACCTTGCCCACTTTCGCTGATTTAAATGCATTTAGCAGCACATCCAATAATTTCTTATCACCAGCAACACCGAAAAAAGCAGACCACGTTTGCTGATGAAAATTGATACTCATGCATTGATAGACATAAATCGTAGCCCTCAACTTTATAGATTTATCAGCAGCAGAAGATAATGCCCTCGTTACCAGATCGCTAACCCCCTGCAGCTTTTTAGGGATAGAATCAATATCGATTTCAACTGAAAGTATAGGATCACGAGGCGTTACAAATTGTAATTCACTTTCTGGTCTTTCCAGCATAATAGCCTCCAGATTCTGTTTTTGTTAACATGTCAACTCGTCATAAATATCAAAGGCTTCCTCTGGACTGTCAACATATCTAATTTTACTGGAAATTAGATCAGCATCGGTTGGCAGATTTTCATTGAGGATTGAGTCCAGAAATGCATTGGTTTCATCCACCAAAGCATCCTTGAAATCAATACCATGCATATTGACCTCATCAGTGGAGGCATTGCCTCTTATCGCGTAGCATCCTTCACCCTGAACGTCACTCTCACTGAAAGCAATGCGTGGCGCATAATAAACACCAAAGGAATATTCATTGTTGCGGCTTCTTTGACGTCTTGAAGGCATGCTCGTTACCTGGAATCCAAAAGGCTCAATGGTCGATGCTACTTCACCAAAGAATGATTCCAATGCATTTCTAACACCACCCTCAGAATAAATATCTTTATCATTAAACTCTCGTTTAACTCTGAAAGAACCCTCATAATAGATTTCAAAGACAAAACTTCTTGATGTGACCATGCTGAATATGAGTTCATGGATCTCTATTTTTGAGCCTAGCGTGTCACGGATATCTTGGATGAACGATTTCTGAACCAAAGACAAGGCTCTATCTTCGACTTTGAAACCTGAGTAATCAGATTTTGAGATAATTATATCTTTATTTTTAAATTCATGTACTTTGGAGACTAAAAAAGGGATGAGAGAAAATAATTTCATTTTTTCAAATGAACGAACTTCATTTTTTTTATCAAATGCAATTTGCCAATTTAGAGGTTTCAGTAGTGTTTCTAATTCATTCTTAACAGAATCGCAAAACTCATAATCCCATTCTTCATCTGTCAGAGTTTTTTTTTCTGTGCGACCCAGTGTTGGATTTTGCGGAATAACCTCCCTCAAAACTAAACAAAAAAACATTCGCACAATCTTAGAGCCTACGTATAAATCATTATTATCCATTGCTATCTCCAGTTTTGCGCAGCCCAACACGTTTCAAGCGACCAACGTCGCAAATAATCGGTACTAATGGAGCGCAACGGAATTTGCAGCCGCGTTGATTTGCCTTTTCATGTAATTTTCGTTCAATATTAAAGATATTATTAATATTGCATAGGACTGATTACGACTAGGTCAGGACATTTAAATGAATATGATTTATCTCAATTATTCCGCAAGTAAAAAGAAATCCCGATTCGGTTCTCGATCCGCATGCGATGCGTAGGTTCTTACGAGTTGCTTCTTTTCTGCATCGTAAGCAATGCCACCCATCAAGCAGGCATCTGCAACAGTCGGGTGATTGTTATGCAGCGAAATATAGTTCTTGTGCACCCATCTTAGAACGACTTTATGTAACGGCTCTGTACTACGAGATCGATGTTCCTTTTTACTCAACTTGATACCCATGCAGTTTAAGCAAATACCTAAATATCGAGCGGCCTTAAAAGACTTCAAGTCTGTGTACTTGTCAAACTCAACTATTTCCTCATAGATCAAACGACGAAGCTTGAACCCAATAATCCTGAGAGTCTGGCTCCTCCGCAGAATTTGTGGGTTAGCGAGTAAGAGGTTGAACGATAACCACATGATAAAAGACAATTATTCTCTCATTCTTCGAGCGGAGGCACTG
>SAAL01000080.1 GCA_009929445.1 Bacteroidia bacterium | reverse complement strand
TAATGCAGAAATTATTCTCTGAAAATGAGACACTTACAAAATACTTAAATTTCAAAAACCTAACGCAAGCGGGTTAATAGAGCTTGCGAAAGTTGAATACATTATAATAGGTATTATCAGATCGGTGTAAGAGTTATAATAGTTTTATGAAATTACGTAATGCATCAGCTGGGTTTTGTTCTTTCATAAAATTTTCACCCATCAGAAAACCCTGATAACCGAATGATTTTAGTTCGATTACAGTCAGAGGATCTGATATGCCGCTTTCGCTGATTTTTATGAATTCTTTCGGTATGAATTCTGCCAGTTCTTTTGAGATATTGATATCTACTTCAAATGTTTTCAAATTTCGGTTGTTCACACCCAATAAATCCACAAATTCATTTGCACAGTCCAACTCTTCGCGGTTATGCACTTCCAGCAACACTTCCAGTTCCAGGTCTTTTGCCTGCCGGGCTAGGTTTTTTGTCTTATCGGGGGTAAGTGCAGCCGCAATAAGTAAAACCACATCGGCACCCATGGCTTTTGCTTCAAAAAGCTGATATTCGTCAATCACAAAATCCTTCCTCAAAATCGGACAGTTTACCACGGAACGGGCAGCTGTCAAATCAGCAGATGAACCTCCGAAAAACTCATAATCTGTCAGAACAGAAATTCCGGCAGCTCCTGCGTCACAATAGCCCCAGGTAATTTCAAGCACATCAGCATCCGGATATATCCAGCCTTTGGATGGTGATTTGCGTTTGAATTCTGAAATAATGCCGGATGCTGAACCCGTCAATCTCTTTTTCAAAGATATGCATTTCCTTGAAAATAAAGGTTCTTTTTCCAGATCTGAAATAGATTTTAATTGCTTGCGTTCGGCAACTTCCAGCACTTTTTGTATTAATATTTTGTCGAGAATATCTGCCCCCTGCCCCCCTAAAGGGGGAAGCCCCCTACCGTGTCCCGGTTTATCGGGAAATCCCCCCATAGGGGACTTTTCAGCGCGTTGTTCCTTATTATCTGTATTTTCTAAATTGTTCATACTAATATTCTTATGTTTCACTTGATTAATCTCATATGTATTCCCCCTTCAGGGGGTTAGGGGGCCGTTATTTCAATAAATTTCTCAAACGCTTTCTTTGCTTTACCACTCCTGAGAGAGGTTTCAGCTTCCGATATGCAATCGGCTATCGTTTTTTCCGGACAAACTGTCTGGATTGCGAATGCTGCATTGATAATTACCGCATTGCGTTGTGCTTCTGTGCTGTTATTATCCAATACGTTTATAAATATCCCGGCAGCATCGGCCGGCGTTTCTCCGCCCCAGAGTTCCTCATGGGTAAGCTTACTGAAACCCAGGTCTTCCGGCTCGTAAATGTATTCTCCCTTGATATTGGTCACTTTGCAGGTATCGGTCAGCGAAATTTCATCGTAACCATCCAACGTGTGAACAATGGAGTAGTGGATACCGAGATTTTGATAGATATAGTTGTACAACCGCATCATTTTCAGGTCATATACACCCAGACACTGATAATTGGGACGCAGCGGACTGATTAATGGCCCCAACACGTTAAAGAATGTACGAACTCCAAGATTTTTCCGGACACCGGCAACATTTTTCATCGCCGGATTACATTGCGGAGCATGCAGATAGGCAAAACCGGACCGATCAATGGATTTTTTCAGAATGTCCGCATCGGTGGTAAACTTTGCGCCGAAATATTCAAGCACATTGGAAGCCCCGCTCACCGATGTTGCCCCGTAGTTTCCGTGCTTGGCCACTTTGTAACCGGCTCCGGCAAGGGTAAAGCAAGCGCAGGTGGAAATGTTGAACGTATTCTTTCCGTCGCCTCCCGTACCTACGATGTCTATCGGATTGAACTCCGATAAATCGGCTTTAATGGCCATGTTGAGCAATGCATCACGGAAACCGATGATCTCGTCGAGCTCGATGCTGCGCATGATGTAAACGGAAATAAAAGCCGCGATCTGTGCTTCGTTGTATTTTCCGGCAGCTATATTTGTCATCACTTCTGTTGCTTCTGATCGTGTAAGTGATTGATGTTCAAAAAGTTTATAGAGTATTGAAGCCCCCCAGCCCCCTAAAGGGGGTGTATTAGTAGGGTTATCAAAATTACAGTTAATATTAAGTTTATTATCTTGCATGTCATTTCTTTTAAAAAAATTGTAATCATTTGTTCAATCCACTAGTATCCCCCCTTTAGGGGGTTAGGGGGCTGTGCTATTGTTCCAGCCAGTTTTTCAGCATCTGTTCCCCTTGCGGTGTCAACACCGACTCGGGATGGAACTGAACACCATGAACATCGTATTGCTTGTGTCTCAATGCCATAATCATTCCGTTTTCATCCACGGCAGTAACTTTCAGACACGAAGGCAATGTGTCCGGATCGACAACCCACGAGTGATATCTTCCCACTTCCAGGGTGGAGAGCATATCGTAAAACAGAATGTCATTATCGATTACGTGAATTTTGGTGGAAACTCCGTGAAATACTTCCGGGAGATTTATCAGCTTTCCTCCGAATGCTTCGGCAATAGCCTGATGACCGAGACATACTCCCAGAATACTTTTGGTAGGGTAGTACGTACGAATTACATCCAACAAAATTCCCGATTCATGAGGTAATCCCGGTCCGGGAGAAAGAATGATTTTATCAAATCGTTCAATTTCTTCAAGTGCTATCTGATCGTTGCGGTGAACTTCCACATCATCGTAACCCAGCTTTTTTATCGCATGAACTAAATTGTATGTGAAGGAGTCGTAATTGTCAAAAACAAGAATGTGGCCCCCCGAACTTGCCCCCCAACCCCCTAAAGGGGGAGTTTGAGAGTTCTTGTTAGAATTATCTGCGTAATTATTATCTTTTTTCATGTTGTTTTTATAAAAATAATTAAAATGTAAATCTGTTTTTTTTCTTTTATTCCCCCATAAGAGCCTGTCCCGAACTTGTTTCGGGAGGGTTAGGGGGCTTTTTCTTAAAGTCCCCTTTCGGGGGATTTAGGGGGCATCAATTGCTTTTTTTAATGCTGCCAGTTTATTGTTCACTTCCTGCAATTCGGTTTCTTCATCAGATTTTACCGTAATTCCTGCTCCTGCCTGATAGTACAGCGTGTTTTCTTTGCTCACAAAGGAACGGATGGTTATTGCCTGATTGAAACTTCCATCGAAACCGATGTATCCGATGCAACCCCCATAAGGACCGCGGTCATGTGGTTCAAGCTGGTCGATCAGCTGCATGGCTCTGATTTTGGGAGCGCCCGACAGAGTTCCGGCAGGAAATGTGTCGGCAAAAAGTTTGATAATCTTTGTGTCCTCATTCAGTTTTCCACTCACACTGGATACCAGATGTAAAACGTGAGAATAATACTGCACTTCGCGGAAAACATCCACGCGAACATCCGAACAGTTGCGGCTGAGGTCATTGCGTGCCAGATCTACCAGCATGACATGCTCAGCATTTTCCTTTTTGTCATTCCGGAGTTGTTCGGCAAGTTGAAAGTCTTTTTCGTCGTTGCCGGTACGCCGGAAGGTTCCCGCGATGGGTTTGATGGATGCTCTTTGTGTTTTGGCATTTACCACCAGATGCGCTTCGGGCGATGAACCGAAAATCCTGAAATTGCCAAAATTGAAATAATAAAGATAGGGTGACGGGTTGACAGAGCGCAGGGTACGATAGAGTAAAAAATCATCGCCTTTGTATTGCTGATAGAAACGGCGTGAAAGCACTATCTGAAAAACATTTCCTTTGTGACACTCTTCCTTTCCGCGTTTCACCATTTGGCGGAAGTCTTCATCTGTCATTTCACTTTTTTCATTGCCTACCGATTTGAAATAATAGGTGGCGATATTGTTGCTTAGCAGAATTTTTTCAATTTCATCAATCGTTGAACATTCATCTTCCAGCAGGTTTTCCAGAATTGTCAGTTCATTATTAAAGTGATTAATGGCAATGATGTATTTGAAAAGTGCATAATGGAGTCCGGGCATGCTTCCGGGTGTGGTCTCACGGGCCGTCAGTTTTACATCTTCAAAATACTGTACCGATTCGTAGGAAGTGTAACCCAATAATCCGTTGATTATCGATTGATTTTGCGGATCTTCTATCTCGAACGATTTCAGAAAGGTATCGAACCGATCCGCAACTGTCATTTTATCGGTTACCGGGGTTTTGATGTGTGAACCGTCGGGATATTGTTCCGTAATTAGAAAATTATTGACAGAGATACCGCCTATTGGCTTAAAACCGATGTACGAGAAGCTGTTTTCACCTCCGTGGTAGTCGGAACTTTCCAACAACACGGAGTTTGTGTAAAGATCCCGTATTTTCAGATATATACCAACAGGTGTCTGCAGGTCGGCAAGCATTTTTTTTGTGATGACTTTTAAACGAAATGCCCCCCGTCCCCCTAAAGGGGGAGTTGATGGTGCGTTAGCCGAAGTTATACTGTTATTTTCCATATTATCTAATTTAAATTCTTGTTTTAATTTTATTTTCTTCTCTAATTTCCCCTTTAGAGCCTGTCCCGAACATGTTTCGGGAGGGTTAGGGGGCAGTATAATATTTAATGTAAGTTTCCATATCCTTATCGCCGCGTCCCGAAACTGTCAGTACAACAATATCGTCGGGTTTGAAGTTTTCTTTTTCCTTTTTTAGTACAGCCAGCGCATGAGCCGATTCGATAGCCGGAATAATTCCTTCCAGGCTTGTTAGTTCAAAAGCAGCTTCGAGTGCTTCATCATCGTTGATGGCATGCACTTTTGTACGGTTGGTTTTAGCCAGGAACGCATGTACAGGTCCGATGCCCGGATAATCCAGACCGGCCGAGATGGAGTACGGCTCCATAATCTGTCCGTCCTCATCCTGCATTAGCAATGTTTTTGCGCCATGAATAATACCGGTTGTGCCCAGATGGATGGTTGCCGCTGTTTCCTTCGTATCAATGCCTTTACCTCCGGCTTCTGCCGAAATGATTTTCACCCGCTCATCGTTCAGATAGTGGTAATAGGTTCCCATCGCGTTGCTGCCGCCACCCACACAGGCAATCAGATAGTCGGGATAATCTCGACCGGTTTGTTCTGACAGCTGGTTTTTTATCTCTTCACTGATAACAGACTGGAAGAAGCCAACCATGTCGGGGTAGGGATGAGGACCAACCGTGGAGCCAATGATATAAAACGAATCAGGGTTGGAACACCAGTGACGAATGGCTTCGTTGGTGGCATCCTTCAGTGTCATGTTGCCGCTGGTGACCGGTTCAACCGTTGCACCCAGCATCCGCATTTTCTGAACATTCAGGTACTGCCGTTCCACATCTGTTTTACCCATAAACACGATACATTCCATGCCCATAAGAGCGCACGCGGTAGCTGTAGCCACTCCATGCTGTCCGGCACCTGTTTCAGCCAGTATTTTTGTTTTTCCCATGCGTTTGGCAAGCAGGATCTGTCCCAGAGCATTGTTGATTTTATGAGCGCCGGTGTGATTAAGGTCTTCCCGTTTCAGATAAATGTTTGTGCCGTAGGCTTCCGAAAGTCTTTTGGCATGATACAGAGGCGAGGGGCGTCCTACGTAGTGTTTGAGCAGGTAATGATATTCGTTCAGAAAACTTTCGTCGGTTTTTGCTTCGAAGTAGGCCTCTTTCAGCTTGTCGATGGTTCCGTGGAGAATTTCAGGTACATAAGCGCCTCCGAATTCTCCGTAATAGCCGTTGTTGTCGATTGTATAGTTCATTGTTGTAATAATTGAATAGCGTTGATTGAATGAAAAAAGGCTTATCGTGAGTACGATAAGCCTTTGAAATTTTTTCAGAATATATTTTTATCTGACAACTTACAACAGGGATAGCTCCTCACGAATTGAATTCCGTAAGTGCCACCACCAAAGTTTAGCTGTCATGTTCGTTGTCATCTTATTTTTTGTCAGTTATTTCGGTGCAAAGATTGCATATTATTTTTAATTGTGCAATAAAAAAATCAATTATTTTGTGAAAAGATTCAAAATCTAATTTTCTACCTATCAGGAGTAATAAAAATATGCAATGTATTTCATATGTTTTCAGTTTGTTTTAAAAAAAACCACCTATCTTTGTTCTTTCAAAAAAAACAAAATACCGGATTTCAAATGAATAAAGCTGCTTACGATGCCACTTTCTCTCCGTTCAGAGGTTTTACGCGCGATGAATGGAGCAAACTGGAAGAACATCCCATGTTTCCTGTTTCTGACATTGATTTAACTCAGCTACAAGCACTTAACGAACCATTGACGATGCAAGAATTAGAGGAAATATATATGCCGATGGTGCGTTTTCTCGAAATTCACATCACTCATTACCGCAGATTGCACAACGAAAGGGACGAATTTTTCAAAAACGAAAGTCCACGGGTGCCTTATATCATTGGCATTGCAGGAAGTGTGGCCGTAGGAAAAAGCACGACTGCCAGGGTACTCCAGAAATTGCTTTCGATGACACCTGAGCAGCCCCGCGTAGCGCTTATCACTACCGATGGATTCCTGTATCCGAATGCTGAACTTGAAAAAAGGGGAATCATGAACCGGAAAGGTTTTCCGGAAAGCTACGATGCAAAAAAACTGATTGCCTTTCTTTCGGCTGCAAAATCCGGAAAAGAAAATCTGGAAGTTCCTGTATATTCACACCTTTATTACGATATCGTTCCGGATGAAGTGCAAATCGTTGAACTGCCCGATATTATGATTGTGGAGGGGATAAATGTACTTCAGGTATCGAGCAATAAATTCAACAAGAAGCGACGGGTATTCGTGTCGGACTTTTTCGATTTTTCCATTTATGTGGATGCCAGCGAAAAGGACCTTAGAAAATGGTACCTCGATCGTTTTATCACACTTCAAAAAACGGCCTTTGCTGATCCAGCTTCATTCTTTCATCAATATTCAACCTGGTCGAGGACTAAACTGCTCAAATTTGCCAACGAAGTATGGGATGAAATAAACCTGCCAAACCTGACCGAAAACATACTTCCAACGAGGTTTCGTGCCGATTTAATTATTGAAAAGGGCGCCGAACACCTGACCCGCGGTATCCGGATTCGGAAGATATAACCGCACGTTCGTTGTTCTACATAAATTCCCCTCGCTGCCACCCTCTCTGCCGCGCGATTTATCCCCTCGCTGCCGCTCTATTATATCCCGTAGCTACAAGCCTCAAATTAACATCGTGTCCAATAATCCTTTTCTTCCCGCATTATCAATTCAACAACAGCAAAGCTAAGAAAATTTACACCTTCCGGATTATTGAATGTATAATTTCTACTTATGATAACTTTTACTATTTTGAATTGCTATATTATTATCTGACTTGCCACGCGATACAAATCGCGCGGCGGCGGGGGGTAACAGGCTTTATATACCGGCAATTCAGCATGTTCGATTTTTCAAAAAAAAAATTGTCACGTCTTACGGCGGGTTTTGTTAATATTCAGAAAAAGAAAATAAATCAAATAGACTATAAATCCCGCAAACAACGCACTGAAAAACCACAACTCTTCGAATCGTAGTTTCTGCTCAGATCGTCGTAATAGTAGTACAGATTCCGGCACCAGGTGTCCGCGGAATTGTACTCGGTAGAACACCACCAGTAACCGCTGCTACCAACGTAGTAGAATGCTCCACCGTAGTAACGGTAGCCTCCCGGAAGAGCTGTAAAGCCAGAACTGTTATTTTTTGTTAAATCATTGCCTGGTGTGCCTGTTCCTGAATCAGTATTCCAGTCGATAGTAGCAGCCAGGGCTTTTGCTATTTTGTTGCCGGAAGTTGTTCCATCGTAGTTGTATCCGTTGGCTATCAGGTAGTTCTGCAGTGTTGTCCATTCGGCATCGGTAGGTACATGCCAGCCGGCAGGAGCTATGCCACGGCTATCGGTGGCTGCGTACCAGGTGTATAGTCTGCCGTATTTTGCCACATTGTTTTCATCGGCATTATACGCCCACTGGTATTTGGAGGTGGCATCGTTAGGTATTGAGCCTGTTGCAGTAAGAATTGGATCACCATTGCGGTATCGGGTGGTTTTCAGATTTTCAACCATCCAGGTTTGGGTGCCTATCTGTACTACCGGGTAATTATAGCCATCTGCATCGCGGCATTCTACAAAATTGAAATTTACAGTAGTGTCTTTGGTTGGAGGTTTGATGGTAACGATGGTGCATAAATCACCCGAATAGCCTTTAAAGAGTATATTATCACCAACTTTATAGGCAAATGCTATTGATGAATTTCCTATTTTTTGTATGGCGTTGGAGTTTGTTTTCTCACTGTCAGAGAATTCTATCCAGGTTTCATTGTTTGTTTGGCTGATAACAGTTGCATAATGTGCTATACCATTCTGATTAATGTGCAAACCATAAAATCCTTTGGGTAAAGTAAGTTTAAATTCATTTATCCCTATCGCCAGATTTTTAGAATACCTCACTATGCTTTTGCCATCAATGCCGAATACCACAATATCGGTATTACCGCCGAATTCAGAGTAAAAGCTTACATTTGCCTTATCGGTAACGGGATTAGGGTAAACTTTCAGTTTATTGTCGTCGTATTTCAATTGAGGAATGGCAGTGGTGTTGGTTAAATTTACCGGTACACCTCCCGGAATTATGACATTGGTGCTCTGTGTCAGGTTTTGAACCTCTACCGAACTAATGGTGGTAGCTGCACCCGAAGCCGTAAAACTAATGGTGTAATCCGTGGCATATAGTTTTGAAAAACCTGTAAAGCCAATGAAAAGACCTATAAAAAGCACCTTACTTAGAAATATTGTTTTTTTCATAAAAGAATTGTCTTAAAGGTTTCGAAATTATGAATTTACAAATATACAGGATTTAGTCTTTTTTTAGATATTTTTGAACATTTATTTTCTATTTATCGAAAAATTTGCCTATTGACGGGGTGACTCCAGGTCACCCCGTCAATAGTATATTCTCGCAAAGTTAACATAATATACACTTTCCGGATTATTGAATGTATAATTTCTGCTTACGATAACTTTTACTATTTTGAATTAACATATTATTATCTGACTTGTCACGCGATACAATCGCGCGGCAGCGGGGGGTGGCAATGGATTATCAGGTCATCATGCAGATAATCATATTGCATTTATTTCACGAGAATCAGTTGCCTGCATACATAATATTGAGTCAAAAAGTTGTAATACAATGCTAAAAAGTCGCAATACAATACCGAAAAGAAGTAATATTTTGTCGAAAAGTCGCAATACAATGCCGAAAAGAAGAAATATTTTGTCGAAAATTCGCAATACTATGCCGAAAAGAAGTAATATTTTGCTAAAAAGTCGCAATACAATGCCGAAAAGAAGTAATATTTTGTCGAAAATGCTTTATGAATCCCGTTTTTCGCAATAGGAATCTTGAAAACCCCGCTACTTTTACTTCCCAAAAAGTTACAGTAAGCAAAAAACCGTGTACTTTTAACAACCTAAACTTTACAGCAAGCAAAAAACCGTGTACTTTGACTATTGTAAGTTTCCGGAAAGCAAAAAATCGGGTAATTTGTAATAAATAAATGATTCTGCACAGTACCGTATTTTTATACTTATTATTTGCTTTTCACATGTCAATTATCTATCTTTGCCATAATGAAAGCGTTCATTTCCTCAATCAAATTCGATGCAGACAATACACATCTGCTTGTTTTCAAATCGTAATCCTTATTTAGGATTACGCATATTACTTCCTGATTTTTTCAACAGAATATTTTTTCAGATTAAACATTTTCAGCATAAATAACAAACAGTAGAAAATTAACCTTCATATAATCCGATTTTCATCATTTATTTACCCGAAGTTCCATGAATATGAAAACCAAAATGTACGAAAAATACAGTTCCGGCTGTACAAATACAGTTCTGATGATTGAACCCGTAGCATTTGACTACAATCCCGAAACTGCTGTAAATAATTATTTCCAGCAGAAAAATCAGCAGGGTGAAAGTGAAACCCAGCAACTTGCACTGGCCGAATTCAGGGGAATGGTTCGGAAGCTCCGGGAGGCCGGAATTCATGTTATCACGTTGCAGGATACACCCTATCCGCACACACCGGATTCCATTTTTCCGAACAACTGGATCTCGTTTCACCTCAACAATCACGTGGTCTTTTATCCGATGTTTGCCGAAAACCGCCGTCTGGAACGGCGAATGGATATCCTGCTCGAAATTGAGAATCAGTTGGGCCGTAAATTCAAATACACTGATTATTCAAAATTCGAAAATGAAAATATTTTCCTCGAAGGAACAGGAAGCATTGTTTGTGACCGGATAAACCGCATAGCGTATGCGAGCATTTCGCCCAGAACCCACGAAGCACTTTTTAAGAAATTTTGCAGGGAAATGGACTTCAGACCGGTATGTTTTCAGGCCACTCAGGAAGTGATCGATGATCTCCTGCCCATTTATCACACCAATGTAATCATGTGTATTGCTGATAAATATGCTGTTGCTTGTCTTTCGTCTGTGAGAAATTCGGCCGAAAGAGAAACGCTGAAGAGAGAACTCACAGAGTCCGGAAAAGAGATCATCGAAATTTCGATCGAACAGATGAATCACTTTGCCGGAAATATGCTACAGCTGAAAAACAACGACGGAGACAAATTTGTCGTGTTGTCAGAATCAGCTTATAATTCTTTGTCTGAATCACAAATCAGCTCGCTGGAAAAATTCAACAAACTGATTGTAGCACCGGTTCCGACCATCGAAAAATACGGTGGCGGAAGTGTCAGATGCATGATTGCAGAAGTGTTTTGAAAAAGCCCCTCATTGAATTACACCTCATTTTAAATAAAAAAACTGATAAATATACCATACAATAATTATTATGAATTCCGACAACAATCAATCCGGCCAATCTTTTGAAAAGTACTACATTGAATCCCGGCATACAGCTTCAGCGCTTATGGAAATGGAAGATACTTACGGTGCGCACAATTATCATCCGCTTCCGGTGGTGCTCAGCAGAGGCGAAGGAGTGCATGTGTGGGACGTGGACGGTAAAAGGTATTACGATTTTCTTTCGGCCTATTCGGCCGTAAATCAGGGGCATTGCCACCCGAAAATCATTCAGGCACTGATAGAACAAGTCCAAAAACTGACGCTCACATCCCGTGCATTCTACAACGACAAACTGGGCGTTTACGAAAAGTATATCACAGAATACTTCGGTTTCGAAAAAGTGCTGCCCATGAATACCGGAGCCGAGGCTGTGGAAACAGCACTGAAACTCTGCCGGAAATGGGCCTATCAGAAAAAACAAATTCCTGAAAACAACGCTCAAATCGTGGTTTGTGCAGAGAATTTTCACGGACGCACTACCACTATCGTTTCGTTTTCGGTGGATCCCGATGCCTACTCCGATTACGGCCCGTTTACACCCGGATTTACTGTAATACCTTACAACGATGTGGAAGCGCTGGAGAAAACACTGGTTGAAAATCCAAATATTGCAGGTTTTCTGGTGGAACCCATTCAGGGTGAAGCAGGTGCCAAAGTGCCTGATGACGGATATTTGAGAAAATCGTATGAGCTATGTAAAAAGCACAACGTGCTTTTTATAGCCGATGAAATTCAAACCGGAATAGCCCGAACCGGCAAACTGCTGGCATGCGATTATGAGGAAGTAAAACCCGATATTCTCATACTCGGAAAGGCATTATCGGGTGGAGTTTATCCGGTTTCGGCGGTGCTCTCAAGCCGCGAAATCATGGAAGTAATCCGTCCCGGTCAGCACGGTTCCACTTTTGGCGGTAATCCGCTGGCTGCTGCCGTGGCTGTAGCCGCCCTCGAAGTGGTTCGCGATGAACGGCTGGCTGAAAAGGCGTATGAACTGGGAATGATTTTCAGAGAAGAGATGACCGCATTCTGCAAAACCTCGAAAGTCGCGGAATTTGTTCGTGGAAAGGGATTGATGAACGCGTTGATAATCAACAATGCACATTATAAGAACCTTGCCTGGGATATTTGTTTGAAAATGGCCGAAAATGGTTTGCTTGCCAAACCCACCCACACCAATATCATCCGCTTTGCCCCGCCGCTGGTAATTACCAACGTGCAGCTCATGGAATGCATTTCCATTATCAAAAAAACCGTTCAGGAATTTGAGTAAAAAACGTGAATGACCGAACCATTCATCGCAAGAAATGGTTACACATTTTCAAAAAAAGCGGGAAATGAACCTATTCCCGCTTTTTTATTTTCCGTTTACTCACAGATTTACTTTCTATATTCAGTTTTTTTTCCGAAATTTGTACCCTTAATTTTTGATAGCCACTGAGGCTGAAAAATTTCAAATCAACAGAATAATACTTAACTCAACGGGTTTAGAATGAGTCTTCTTTTTCAGGACTTTCTAAACTCGAAATTTTGTAAATATGGATAAAAATACAATTATAGGATTTCTTCTCATTGCCGCTATCGTAATAGGTTTCACCTGGCTCAGCAAACCATCGGAAGAAGAAATAGCCCAAAGAAAAAGATACACCGACTCCATCGCTTTGGTACAGCAGCAACAGCAGCTGGCGCAGTTAGTGCAAGACTCGGCTAAGCAGCAGCTTGCTGCAACCGACTCCGCGATGCTTCAGAGTGATTCCACGGCTGTGGCACAGAAATCAGATGCTTACGGTGATTTCAGCGCATCGGCTTTTGGCGAAGAAAAATTCTTTACGCTCGAAAATGATGTATTAAAACTGATACTGAGCAACAAAGGTGGGCGGATATATTCTGCCGAATTAAAGAATTATAAAGCTCAGAACAACAAGCCATTGATTCTTTTCGATAAAGACGAAAGCAGATTCAATTTTGTACTTACTACCAACAATAACCGTGTGGTAAATTCGTCCGAGCTCTATTTTGAGCAGCAGGGTGAAACGATGAAAGACAGCGCCGGAAACCAGATCATGACATTGCGCCTGAAAACCAACAATCCGAATGCCTACATCGACTTTATCTATACGATGCCTGCCGATGATTACATGGTGAAATACGACGTGAAAGCAACCCGGATGAACGAGGTGATGCCCATGTCCATTAATTTGCTGGAAATGAACTGGAAATCCGATATTCGTCAGCAGGAAAAAGGCCGTTCGTTCGAGGAAAGGTATTCCACACTCAGTTTCAGGTACCTGGCAGGTGATAAAGGTAACCTGAACGCCGCCAAAAATGACCGGAAAAACATTGATAATCAGCTTAAATGGATTGCTTTCAAAGATCAGTTTTTCAGTACGGTTCTTATTGCCGATAAATCATTCACGGCCACATCACTCTCAAGCGAGGTGCTCGACGAAGGCTCCGGATACCTGAAGTCATTCACGTCGGATATGACTGTACCTTTCGATCTGACCGGAAAAGAACCCACCGGATTCCGTATTTATATGGGCCCCAATCATTTCAAAACACTCTCAGCTTACGATAAAAAAGTGCCACGCGATGAAAAACTCTATCTTCGCGAACTCATTCCGCTCGGCTGGTTGATCTTCGGATGGGTAAACCAATACTTTGTAATTCCGATGTTCAATATTTTGAGCCGGTTTATAGGCAGTTTCGGTATCATTATCCTGATTATGACCATTGTCATTAAACTCATACTGTTTCCGCTGAGTTACAAATCCTACATGTCGAGCGCCAAAATGCGGGTTCTGAAACCCCAGATTGACGAAATAAATGCTAAAATCCCACCTGAAAAAGCCATGGAACGCCAGAAGGCAACGATGGCTCTCTACAATAAAGTGGGTGTGAGCCCAATGAGCGGGTGTTTGCCCATGTTGCTGCAGATGCCGCTGCTCATAGCCATGTTCAGCTTCTTCCCGTCGGCCATCGAGCTGCGTCAGCAAAGTTTCCTGTGGGCACCCGACCTCTCGGCTTACGACTCCATTCTTTCCTGGAAAGGCAATATACCGCTTATCAGCAATATATTCGGCAATCACATCAGTCTTTTTGCATTGCTGATGACTATAGCGAGTATATTCTCCACAAAATTAAGCATGTCAACCACACAGCCATCACCCGATCAGCCCGGTGCCGGCATGATGAAATGGATGATGTATCTGATGCCCGTCATGTTCTTCTTTATGTTCAACAGTTACGCTTCCGGTCTGACGTATTATTACTTCCTGTCGTCGTTGTTCACAGTTGTTCAGAATGAAATTATCAAACTAACCATCGACGAGAAGAAACTGCTTGCGCAACTTCATGCCAGAGGCAATGCCAACAGCAATAAACCCAAAAAATCGGGTGGTTTCATGGAACGGCTTGAAAAAATGCAACGCGAACAGCAAAAAGCAATGAAAGAAAATGCCAAACGAAAAAGATAATTCAGCCGGCTGAAAAGATAAGTCAAATTACTTTCAGCCAAAAATTAAGTCAAACCGCAAAGCTTTACAGGGATTTTTTTTATAACTTTGTAAAACTTTGCGGTTTACTTTTTTAAAAAAACAAATTCAAGCATGCGAATGAAGTTTTTCCCGTTTCTGTTAGTATTATTAATCGTTTCATCCTGCGGGCGAAACGATCGTTTCAGCATTGATACCTCAGAAAACCGCACAGATGTGAAAATACAGCGTTTTGACTCCGCACTGATTCTGTTGGATACACTTAACGCCACTGCTTCAGTAAAAGAAATCTACAAAGCATATCCGGTTTTCTTCCGGCAGTTTATCACCGCCGTAGATACGGTGCAGCCCGCTGATACGCTTAAAGTGGCCCGCAATCTGAGAAACTTTATCACCTATCCTGAAGTGAGGAAAATCAACCGGAGGGTAATGGAAGTATTTGCTGACGTATCGGATATCGAAAAGGAAATATCGGAGGCATATACTTACCTCAATCATTATTTTCCGAAACTGCCGAAACCCGATGTCTGGTTTTTTGTTTCCGGAATGAGCCGGCAGATAATCACCGACGAACGGATGGAAGCTATCGGGATAGGAAGTGATTTTTATCTGGGAGCTGATTATGAGCCATACAAATCGCTGGTATACGATTATATGCTTCAGAATATGAATCGACGCAATCTTTCGGTTGATCTGATTTCCACGCTGCTTTTCAACTATTTCAGGTTCGACAGTAAGCAAAACAGACTGATTGACAACATGTTGCATCGTGGCAAAGTGATGTTCATGCTCGCAGTATTTATGCCCGAAAGGCCTCTGAATGACATCATCGGATACAATACTACGCAATGGAACTGGGCAGTAAAAAACGAAAAAGAAATCTGGAATACCGTCGTTTCGCAGAAAGATATTTTTTCATCCGACCTGCAACTTATCCGCAAGTATCTGAATGATGCACCTTTCACTTCGCCCGTTTCACAGGAATCGCCCGGACGACTCGGTACGTGGATCGGAATGAGAATTGTGGAAAGTTATATGAACAAAAATAAAGAAGTGACGTTGCAACAACTGATGCAAATCAATGATTATCAAAAACTTATGGAAGAATCGGGATATAAGCCGTAAACCGGTGGATCGACACTCTTTTTTATTCATACAACTCATTTTTTATAAGTGTCAGTCATGTTTTTAAAAAAAAATGATGATTGGTTGATGAGTAGGATTGCAGGTAGCTAAATGTATTTTTTTTAAAAATAGGGATTTATGCGAAAAATAAAAACACAGGAAAAACTGTTGCAGACGCTGAAAAGCGAAAAACTGACAAAGCTCGCTTTTCAGGGACTCGATTTGAGCGCGGTAGAAGAGCAGCTGATGAAAATTCAGGTGAGCAACTGTCTTTTTCTCGATTGTGAAATGACGGGAAAACTTACCAGGCATCTTTTTCCTGCTAATTACATATTTCCGCAGCTGGATGTGCCCTTCAGCATATATCCCTCAGGATTGTACAACAAGGAAAAACTCTACAAAGGATACGATTACCGCAAACCCGAAACCTATTTCGATACTCCGGACAAGAGAGTGTATGATTATTATAAAAAAATGGGCGGATCGGAAGCGCGAAACATCAGCGAAACCCTTGCCCGCTCACTCCATGATCATTCCATCTACGATGCGAAACACGAATTTCTGGCTGATTACGACGAGCGTAAAGTAGTGGCTATTATGGGAGGACATAAGGTCGGACGCGATGAACACTTATTCCTGCAAACAGCCCGGTTATCAAAAACTCTCACCGAAAACGGCTGTCTGATGGCTTCTGGTGGTGGTCCGGGAGCAATGGAAGCTACTCACCTCGGAGCGTGGTTTGCCGGAAAAACCGATGCCGAACTGGTAGATGCAGTGAATATGTTGATGCCTGCACCGGTATATTCACATCCCGACTGGCTCAAAACGGCGTATATGGTGCTTGAGAAATATCCTGAGGCCGAATATAAAAGTCTGGGAATTCCCACGTGGCTTTACGGTCATGAACTTTCCACCCCTTTTGCTACACACATAGCCAAATTATTCGAGAATAGTCTGCGCGAAGAAGGACTGCTCGCCATAGCCAAAGGAGGTGTGATATTTTCACCCGGAAGCGCCGGAACTATGCAGGAATTTTTCATGGATCTGGCCCAAAATCATTATAAAAGCTATGGTTTTGCCAGTCCGATGATATTCCTGGGGAAAAAATACTGGACAGATGAATTTCCGGTTTATCCGATGGTTAAATCGCTGATTGAAACCGGCAAACTGAACGAAATTGATTTGAGTATTTATGATGAAAATGAGGAAATCATAAATCATCTCGCTACTGTCAATCAACGATAATAACATGGAACCTGAAAAAAGACTAACAATCAGGGATTGGGCCGAAGATGACCGTCCCCGCGAGAAACTGCTCAACAAGGGAGCAGCAGCCTTGTCGGATGCCGAATTATTTGCCATACTCATTGGCTCCGGAAACAAAAACGAAAGTGCTGTGGAGCTTTGCAAGCGTATTCTCGGCGACAACCACAACAACCTCAATGAACTCGCCAGACTGAGCATTGTCGATCTGGCCAAATACAAGGGAATAGGAGAAGCCAAAGCCATCAGCATTGTAGCAGCGCTGGAAATAGGCAAACGACGAAAAACAAATGAAGTGCTTGAAAGGACAAAAATAACTCAAAGCAGTGATTTGTTTGAACTGTTTGAACCTGCTTTACTGGACCTGAATCACGAGGAATTCTGGGTGGCATTCATGAACGGAGCGAATAAAGTGCTGGAAACCAAACGACTGACTCAGGGTGGAATGAAACAAACGGTGGTAGATGTATCCATGCTGCTCCGGATGGCGCTGGAGCGTTCGGCACATGCTGTTGCAGTGGCTCATAATCATCCTTCGGGCGAAAATTATCCGAGCAGAGAAGATTTACAAATCACCCAAAAAATAAAAACCGGCTGCGATGCCATCGGTGTGAGGCTGCTGGA
>SAAL01000079.1 GCA_009929445.1 Bacteroidia bacterium | reverse complement strand
TTAATGAAAACCTGAAAAAATCAACATAAAAAATAGTCTAATAAAAAACAGACTCAAAAAATAATTTTAGAAAAATAACGAGTTTTTAGAATTCCCCTTTATTGATAATGATATGATTAAAGCAGGAGTAATTGGTGGTGCGGGTTATACGGCCGGAGAATTGATTCGGATTCTCGTTCATCATCCAGAAGTGAAAATTGAGTTTGTAAACAGCACAAGCAATGCCGGAAATCCAATTACCGCTGTTCATGGGGGGCTCATTGGCGAAACCGGTCTGATTTTTACCGACGAATTGCCTCTCGGCGAAACGGATGTTTTGTTTCTTTGTTCGGCGCATGGCGACAGCCGGAAGTTTTTAGCTGCTCATGAAGTGCCTGAAAATGTAAGGATAATCGATTTATCGACCGATTTTCGCCACAAACGTGATGATCACGATTTTGTGTACGGGCTTCCGGAACTCAACAAAAATGCAATCATACACGCAAACCGCGTAGCCAATCCGGGCTGTTTTGCCACGACCATACAATTGGCACTTCTGCCATTGGCAGCAGCCGGTTTGCTCACCGACGATATTCACGTAAACGCTATTACGGGCTCCACCGGTGCGGGTGTGAAACCCTCATCAACCTCCCATTTCAGTTGGAGAAACAATAATATTTCCGTTTACAAAGCCTTTGAACATCAGCATCTGGATGAAATCTTTCAATCCATCCATCAGCTTCAGCCCGGTTTTGCCAAAGACCTGAATTTCATACCGGTACGTGGAAATTTCGCACGCGGAATTTTTGCTACAACCTATACAAAAAGTTCGCTGAGTGCAGCAGAAGCCGAAAAGATTTACCGCGACTTTTACAATGATGCCGCTTTTACACACGTGGTAAGTGAAAATCCGGATATGAAGCAGGTGGTCAATACCAACAAAGCCATAGTGCATGTTGAAAAACACGGAGAATATCTCCTGATTATTTCTGCTGCTGATAATTTGCTGAAAGGGGCATCGGGACAGGCGGTGCAAAATATGAATCTGATGTTCGGACTGGATGAAAAAACGGGATTAAACCTCAAATCAATCGGTTTTTGATGAAATTGATTAAAAAAAGAAATATTTTTTGCAAACGTTTGAGAAAAATTTCGGCAGAAAAACAGGAAAAAACAGGGGGTGTGAATAAAATCTCCGATATCTTTGCATCATGATTTTTTCATAGTATTAGATTTAAGGTTAACAAAGATTGGTTGTCAGGCGTGGCAACCTTTCGCGTTTTTAAAGAGCAGGTAGCTCTTTTATCACGGCTCTAAATCTCACTCAGTTCCAGCCACCGCATGGTTTTTTCGTCAATTAATGCTGTCAGTTCACCGAATCGCTCTGATGCAGCCAATATGGCTTCATTATCGAGCATTCCGCATGAAAGCCGAACCTCAATCTCGGTTTTTTCGGCTTCCAGTTGCGGTATTTCCTTTTCCAGCGCTTCAAATTCCTGCTTTTCTCTGAAACTCATTTTGCGGGGTTTTCCCTCAATCCTGTTTTCATTGGGAGTGGGAGTGTTTTTTCGCTGATTTTTTTCACTTGCAGGTTTTGAAGTCCCTCCTTCGGAGGGATTTAGGGAGGCCTCTCTGTATTGCGTGTAATTGCCCGGAAAATCGCGCACGACGGCATCGCCTTCGAACACGAAAAGATGATCCACCACCTTGTCCATGAAAAAACGGTCGTGGCTTACCACAATAACGCACCCCTTGAATGTGAGCAGATAATCTTCCAGTATGTTGAGTGTCACAATATCCAGATCATTTGTTGGCTCATCCAGCACCAGAAAATTCGGATTCTGCATCAGCACGGTGCAAAGATGAAGCCGCCGTTTTTCGCCTCCGCTGAGTTTGTACACGTAATTATGCTGTGTTTCCGGCGAAAAAAGAAAATAGTTCAAAAATTGCGAGACGTTCATCTTTTTGCCGTTGCCCAGGTCTACTTCTTCTGCAATATCTCTCACTATATCAATCACTTTCATCTGTTCGTTGAACATCAGCCCTTCCTGGCTGTAATACCCGAACTGAACTGTATCACCAATATCAACACTGCCGCTGTCCGGCTTCAACTGGCCCAGCAGAATCTTCAGAAAAGTAGTTTTACCGGTTCCGTTTTTCCCCACAATTCCCAGTTTTTCAAATCTGCCGAAATTGTAGTAAAAATTATCCAGAATTTTCAAATTTCCGTAGGATTTGCTGATGTATTTTGCTTCAAAAATTTTGGAACCAAGGTAAGATGCCTTCACTGCCAGTTTTACGTTGTCGTTTACCAGTCGCTGCTTTGCCCGTTCTTCAATGTCGTAAAAACGGTCGATACGCCCTTTTGATTTTCCGGTACGGGCTTGCGGAGTGCTTCGCATCCATTCCAGTTCGCGGCGGTAAATATTCTGAGCTGAGGTGGTTTCGGCATTGAAATTGTCAATGCGCTCCTGTCTTTTCTCGAGATAGTAGCTGTAATTGCCTGAATAACTGAATAAATTATGATTTTCAAGCTCGAGGATGTTGGTACATACCCGGTCGAGAAAATAACGGTCGTGGGTGACCATCAGCAGCGCCATGGACGATCGCCTGAGAAAGTCTTCGAGCCATTCCACCATTTCCAGATCCAGGTGGTTGGTCGGTTCGTCCAGAATGAGCAATTCGGGTTCGCTGATAAGTACGTTGGCCAGTGCTATCCGTTTGAGCTGACCTCCTGAAAGTTCGCCAATTTTTTGTTCAAAGTTGGTGATTTTGAGTTTACCCAGTATTTGCTTGATGCGCGATTCGTAATCCCAGGCTTTCAGCATTTCCATTTCTGCAAGTACTTCTGACAAGGTATCGTTTTCAGGATGAAGCATTGCGTGCTCGTATCGGGCAATGGTGTTCATCAGTTGGTTGTCCGATTGCAGGCAGGCGTCAATTACCGAAAGTTCGGAAGGCAATTCGGGCGATTGCTCCAGGTATCCGATCCGGAGGTCTTTCCGGAATGAGATATGGCCACTGTCGGGGGATTCCCGGTCGGCTAAGATATTCAGAAGGGTTGACTTTCCGGTTCCGTTTTTGGCAATCAGGGCTACCCGCTGATTGTCGGTTATACCGAATGAAATGTTTTCAAATAGTAATTTGTCTCCGAATGATTTGGTTAAATTCTCTACCTGGATATAGTTGACCATACAAAAAAAATATTTTGTACAAAGGTAGTTATTCGTTGTGAGAAGACAAGAAAACCGGTAACTTAACTCCGGAAAAAATGTTGACTAAAAATCCAGCTCGGGCATATTTTTATGCTCTTCTTCCTCAATCCGTTTGCGGAAATCGAACTGTTCGTCGGCTCTGTAAATTTCGCCCAGCTGATCGAGATACGAAAAGAGTTTTGGCAGGAGTTTCCGGTTGAAAGTTATCTGCGAGGCGGTGCGCGGCAGGCGGAATCCGAATGTTTTTCTCAGACGGGAGTTTTGCCAGAGGCAGGGAACATTTCGTTCAATGTCTTTTGTTTTATCTATTTCTTTTGAATTGTTTAAAATCCAGCTCCAGACCAGTTTTCCGATTCTGTCGTTGGTGAGTGAGCAGTTGTAATTTTTCCGGATATAGAGAATAAATTCATCGTTTCCCATGGTTATTGTGTTTTTCATATTCTGAAAGTATTAAAATGGGTGTTAAGATTTTATTTTTCAATTCCTTACAAATATATGAAATTGCTTTATATATCCAAAAAAAAATCCGGTGAATTTATTTTTCACCGGATTTTTCTGTTTTATTTCATTCTAAAAAAAATCGTTAGCATATAACCTGTTTTTTGATGAGCTGGAAGAAGTCGTTTCCTTTGTCATCTACAAGTATAAATGCCGGGAAATCCACCACGTCGATTTTCCAGATGGCTTCCATGCCGAGTTCGGGATATTCAAGCACTTCTACATTCTTAATGCTGTCCTGCGCCAGAATGGCAGCCGGGCCACCGATGGAACCGAGATAGAATCCGCCGTATTTCTTGCAGGCATCGGTCACCTGCTGGCTTCTGTTACCTTTGGCAATCATCACCATGCTGCCGCCTTGCGACTGGAATAAATCCACGTAGCTGTCCATGCGGCCGGCTGTGGTTGGTCCGAATGAACCTGAGGGCATTCCCTTCGGTGTTTTGGCAGGACCAGCGTAGTAAATAGGGTGATCTCTGAGGTATTGTGGAAGTCCAAGGCCTGCATCAATACGTTCTTTCAGCTTGGCGTGTGCAATATCGCGACCAACAATGATAGTTCCTGTCAGCGACAAACGGGTAGAAACCGGATATTGGCTGAGCGTTTTCAGAATTTCAGACATCGGTTGGTTCAGGTCTATTTTTACTGCTGTTCCTTCGCCTTGCTGACGGTATTCTTCCGGTATATATTGTCCCGGATTATCCTCCAGTTTCTCCACCCAAATGCCGTCTTTGTTGATTTTGCCTTTGATATTACGGTCGGCCGAGCACGAAACAGCCATCCCAACGAAGCAGGATGCACCGTGTCGTGAAAGACGAATGATACGGATGTCATGTGCGTAGTATTTACCACCAAACTGTGCTCCAAAGCCTGATTCCTGTGCTGCTTTCAGAATTTTTTCTTCCAGTTCCACGTCACGGAAAGCACGCCCAAGTTCGTTTCCTGTGGTTGGCAATTCGTCGTAGTATTTGGTTGAAGCCAGTTTCACGGCTTTCATCGTAGCATCAGCTGATGTTCCGCCCACCACGAATGCAATGTGATACGGAGGGCAGGCTGCTGTGCCGAGCGTTTTCATTTTTTCAACCAGAAACTTCTCAAGTGAAACGGGGTTGAGCAGCGCTTTCGTTTCCTGAAAGAGATAAGATTTATTGGCCGAACCGCCTCCCTTGGCTATAAACAGGAATTTGTATTCGTCGCCGTGGCTCGCTACAAGGTCGATTTGAGCGGGCAGATTTGTGCCGGTGTTCACTTCGTCGTACATGTTGAGTGCGGCATTCTGTGAATAGCGAAGATTTTCCTGAGTATAAGTTTCGTATATTCCTTTCGAGAGGGCTTCTTCGTCGCTTCCATTGGTCCACACGTTATTTCCTTTTTTGGCATAAACCGTGGCAGTTCCTGTGTCCTGGCAGAAAGGAAGAACTCCTTTAGCTGAAATTTCAGCATTGCGGAGCATGGTGATGGCTACGAATTTGTCGTTGTCGCTGGCTTCCGGATCTGCAAGAATTTTTGCCACCTGCTTTTGATGTTCTGGACGCAGTAAAAAGTTGGCATCGCGTAATGCAGTGCGGGCAAGCATCGTAAGTGCTTCGGGCTGTACTTTCAACATTTCTTTGTCGCCAAATTTTTCAACGCTTACGTATTCCTTAGTTAGTAAATAATACTCCGTTTTTTCTTTTCCAAGCGGAAACGGATCCTGATAAATGAATGGTTTTGTTGCCATAGTTATGAGTTATAATCCCGATATCGGGAGAGTTTTTAGTTTTTTTTTGTTTTGAGCAGTGAAAAATCAGGCATAAAAAAGAATTATTTTCTGCCTTTGAATTTTTCGATTGTTTTTTTGTAATTTTCCACAGCTTCGGTGTTGCCGGCTTTGGCAGCCATTTCCAGTGCTTTTGTTTCGATTTTTACTGCGTCTTTTTTCTTTCCGTTTTCATACAGCAGGTGAGCGTAGGTATCGGCTATGAAATCTTTGTCAGGTGCGGTCAGATGTGCCTTTTCGGCCCATGAAAGAGCTGTTTTGAGCATTTTCTTATCGTTGAATTTTTTGTAGTTCTCGTATATCATCCAGGCCATGTTGTTCAGTTCGGCCGGATTGGTGCTTAGATTAAGGTTGGGAGTAGCCACTTCCCACAGGTTGTCCCAGACTGCTTTGTCGTCTTTTGCCTGATTGTATTTTCTGTATGCTTTTGCAAAATCTACTTTTGATTTGGCTGCTGCAAACAGCTGGGAATCTATTTTTTTCAATTCATCTTCTTTGTCAGGATACTGATTGTAGGCAGCCGAAAGTGCATTCGTTATTTTTTGATCCGTTTTGTCTTTCCCGATAAATCCGGCAATTTTTTCTCTGTTTTCGATGAAAAACCGAAAGGATTCCGATGAAATGTCATTCACGTAATTATTAAACATATCCCAGTTCTCTTGCGTATATATCTGATTTTCAGAAAGTGTCTGGAAGTAGCTGTCCACGAGTGCTCCGTTTCCGGTGTCGTACGGATTTTGTGTGATGAATTTTTTGACGGTTGCGAGGCTGCGGTCGCCGTTTTTGATTTTTTTGGAAAGAGCGGCATAGTTATTTTCGGTGTCTGCTGCAACCTTGGCCACTTCAATAAATTGGGCTGCAGGCATGCTTCCAAGTCCTTTGTGAACCAACTCACCGTCGGCATTCAGAAAAAGGTAAGTTGGATAGGCCTGTACCTCGTATTTTTTGGCAATATTGATATTTTCCTTTGCTTCCATGTCCAGTTTGAGGTTTACAAAGTTGGCATTGAAGAAATCACCCACTTCTTTGAGTGGGAAAATATCGCGTGCCATCACTTTGCAGGGACCACACCACACGGCGTAAGCATCGATGAAAATAAGTTTGTTCTCTGTTTTTGCTTTAGCCAAAGCTGCGTTCAGGTCGTGATTTTCTTCGAAACTGATACCTTGTGAGTGTACTGAGAATGAAGTAATAATTATAAATGACAGAAATGTCAGAATATTTTTCATTGTGATACATTTTTTTTGATGAAGTGCAAAATTAGTAAAAAATATTGGTATTGAAGTATCTAATTTCGGTTATAAATCTTTAAGAATTGGTTAATAGTTTCCTGTAAAAGAATAATGGCCCGAACCTACCTCTATTTCGGTATAGTCCGTATGTTTTAACTGGCTTATTATTTCATTTGTATTTAATTGATTGAGTGTAATTTCTTTCGGTATTCGTACGATAGCCGATGCGTTTCCCGGAATCGTAATTTTCCAGTCGAAAAGTCCTTCTTTCCGGGTCCATTCGCTCTTTATTTCACCATATACAGATTGGTAGGAAGTTTTTACATGATGCAGATTATTTGGAAATACCGGTTGCATGAGCAGTTTTTTATAACCATTACTTTCAGGAGCATTTTTTATGCCGGCCAAATCTTCGTAATACCATATCAGTAAGTCGCCAAGCAGCATTACGTGGTTTCCCGAGTTCATTGAAGGATCGGCAGTATCACCGTTCCACAGTTCCCAGATAGTGGTGGCACCTTTTTGTGCCATGTAGCCCCAGCTTGGGTAAGTATCGTTGGTGGCTATTTTAAATGCTAAATCTGCCCGTCCGAATTCAGTAAGTCCGCGCATCAAATGTTGAATGCCCAATACTCCTGTACTGACATGCCCGTTGAATTCGGTTTCTGTTTTTTTGACTATGTTTTCGAATACACGCTGCTCGTATCCGGCCGGAACCAGACCCAGACGGAGTGATAGTATATTGGCTGTCACAGTGTTGTTGCCGTATTGAGCGGTGTTTTTATCAAAGTATTTTTCGTTGTATGCCTGTTTAATTTTCGAAGCGAGATTTCTGTAGCTTTCGATGTCCTGATTGTTTGATGAAATTTCAGCAAATTCACACATCATATTCAGCAGCTGGTAATACATGGTTGTGCTCAGAATGGCTCCATCGGTTTTTCGGGCCGGATCTTTGGAATGAATGAGTTCCTGCTTTTCGGGAGGCATACACCAGTCGCCATACGTGTCTTTGGTAATGATGTAATCCTTCATGGATATTCGCTGAATTTGTTCCAGGTATTTTTTCATGGAGTCATAATGCTTAATGATCGGTTTGGTGTCGCCAAATTGTCTGATGAGCATCTGAGCGGCATAGAAATAGGCTGCAGGCCAGGTTACGTCGTCATTGTAGATAGTCCAGTAGCGGGGCGAAACCACAGAAATGCTTCCTTCGGGGCTCTGTGAATCTTCTATATCCTGAATCCATTTACTGTAAAGCTGTGAATTGTCAAAAACGAAAGCCTCGCCAAAGCATCCGGTAGCTCTGTCGCCCAACCATCCCATCCGCTCGTCCCGCTGCGGGCAGTCGGTGGGCATGCCGCGGTAATTGCCCCGGATACCCCAAAATGCATTTTTGTAAATCGTGTTAATCATTTCGCTGGATGTTTCGAAACTTCCGGATGTTGTCATCCTGTCATAAATTACTTTTCCTTCGAAATCGGTAACTGACGGCTCATAATCAAGTCCCTCAATTTCCACAAAGCGGAACCCGTGATATGTAAATGACGGCTCCCAGGTAAACATACCATCCGTAGCGGGAGTGTATATATCGGTTACCTTTGCACTCCGGATATTATCCAGATAAAGGGTGCTGTCTTTTTTCAGAATTTCGGCAAATCTCATTTTCAGGGGTTTATCCTTTTTGCCTTTCAGATTTACTTTCAACCACCCAACCATATTTTGCCCCATATCCAGTACATATTTGTTTCCAGTTGTTTTGATAATTCTCAACGGGGTGATATGATCCTGTACAGCAATATTCGGGTTGGGCTGAGCAGTAAGTTTTCCGCCCGGATTTTTCATTATTTCTGCTGTTTCCCAACCAGCATCATCGAACTCCGGTGAGTTCCATCCTTTCATTTCTAAACGCGCATCGTACTCTTCGCCGTCAAATTCGTTGTTAGATACGATTGGGCCTCTGGAGGTGATTTTCCAGGATTGATCGGTTATTACGGTGGTTTTCTGATGGTTTGTGTTTTCCATTTCGAGCTGAGCCAGCAAGCGGGGAAGTCCGAACATCATCGTTTTGTTTTCGCGCATTCCGAAAAACCGGCCGTTGCCAAGCTTTACAGCCAGCACATTCACTCCGTTTTTAAGCAGGTGAGTTACATCATAAGTATTGTAGTAAACACGCTCCGGATACCACGATGGAGTGGGTGAAAATACATCTTCGGATATTCTCCGGCCGTTGATGTATGCTTCGTACATGCCCAGGCCTGATATGTACAATACAGCCCGTTTCACCTTTTTATCTGCCGTGAAGGTTTTTCGAAGGTAGCGGGCAGCCAGTCGGGTGTTTTTGGAACTTGTTTCTCCCGGGTTGGATAGTGTGTCTTCACCTATCCAGCGGGCTTTCCAGTCGGAGTCAGCCAACAATGCCGTTGACCAGCTGCCGGTTTTGCTCCACTTGCTTTTTCCCTGATTTGTGCCCACTCTCACGCGCCAGAAGTATTGGGTCCCCGACCCGGGCTTTAATCCGCTGTATGGAATGAGTTGCGAAACTTCACTTTCAATCTGCCCCGAATCCCAAAGAAGATTCTTTTCCTTCAACAGATCTTTTTCGGAGGATGAAACCTGTATCCGATAGGAGGTTTGTTTCAGATTTGGTTTGTCTGCATTTATCTGCCACGAAAAACGTGGCGAAAGTGTGCTCAAACCCTTTGGATTTGTCTGCATTTCTACTTTGAGTGAAGTGATTTCGGGTGATTCGCCGTAGGCGGAAATCATAAAAACAGGCAACAATAAAAAAAAGATGACTTTGAAAAATCTGGCTGTGTTCATGGTGGGGTGTATAGATGTTTATTTTCGTGCGAATTTACAAAACTAATTGTATAAAAAAGGAGATATTTTTGATATTTAAGATGTATAATTTGAGAAAAATCAATAAAAAGGCCAATACATATTGCATAAATTAATTCCAGAATAATTTAATAGTAAAAAGTGAAAAAATGAGGAATGTTTATTGAAAATTTTGTATCTTTGCACCCCAATTTACCCGAGAATAATAATAGCTTATAATGTGCTAATAATTAAAAAGATATGAATATTTCAAAAAAAGACATTGATCAGATTAATTCGGTTATAACTATCAGTGTATCGAAAGAAGATTATGCCGAAAAGGTTGAAAAATCGCTGCGTGACTACCGTAAAAAAGCCAATATGCCGGGATTCCGCCCCGGAAACGTTCCGATCGGACTCATTAAAAAAATGTATGGAAAAGCAGTGAAAGCCGAAGAAATCAATACTCTGGTGTCTGAAGGGCTGGTAAACTTCATCGAAGAAAACGATATTCAGATTTTGGGACAACCGCTGCCGAACGAAAAATCAGAATTTGACTTTGATACGCAGGATGACTTTGATTTTCATTTTGATATTGGAATAGCTCCTCAGTTCGACGTAAATCTGAACGACATGCCCGATGTTCCTTATTATGAAATATCCGTATCCGCCGAAATGATTGACAATCAGATAAAATCATATGCCTCACGCTTCGGAAAATACGAACAGGTGGATTCGGTAGATGAAAAAGACATGGTAAAAGGAAACCTGGCGGAACTTGAAAATGGTGAAGTGAAAGCAGGCGGAATCACTGTGGCCGATGCTGTGCTCACTCCGGCATACATGAAAGATGAAGAACAGAAAAATCTCTTTACCGGCAAATCCAAAGGCGATAAAATCGTTTTCAATCCGCAGAAAGCATTTGAAAACGAGACAGAAATCAGTTCACTCCTCAAAATCAGGAAAGAAGAGGCAAAAGATCTGACTTCTGACTTTGAAATTGAAATCACCGGTATTACACGCTATCAGGAAGGTGAAGTTAATCAGGAATTATTCGACAAGGTGTACGGCGAAGGCGTAATTAATTCCGAAGATGAATTCCGGGAAAAAATAAAGGAAAATATCAAAGAAAGCCTGATAGCCGACAGCGATTATAAATTTAATATCGATGTTCGTGAGGAGCTGATAAAACAATTCAGTAATCTGGAATTCCCCGAAACATTCCTGAAACGGTGGTTGATTGACAACAACAAGGATATGACACCCGAAAAAGTGGAAGAAGATTATCCGAAAATGATAGAAGACCTGGTTTGGCACCTGACAAAAGACAAAATTGCAAAAGCAAACGAAATAAAAGTGGAACTTCCTGACGTGGAAGAATACGCCAGAAAAGTGGCCAAAGCACAGTTTGCTCAGTACGGCATGGTAGGTTTGGGCGATGAAATACTTGATAACTACGTGAAAGATATGATGAAAAAGGAAGAAACGGTACGTAATTTCATTGACCGCGCAGCCGAAGAAAAAGTACTCGCAGTAATTCGTCAGAAGATGAATCTGGACAAAAAAGAAATTTCGATTGAAGATTTTAATAAAATGTTTGAGCAGACACAGGGATAATTCTTTTTTCCATTCCAATAACAGAAAAAGCGAAATCTTTTATGATTTCGCTTTTTAAATAATTATAAACTCGTTATTTTGAGAAAATATTTTTTCATCGGCTGCAAAGTAGTGTTTTAACAAAAAAAATGTACCTTTGTATATCAGGCTATAGCTGCATTCGGGTAAATAATATGACAATTTGGCATGTTTTACAGATTGGCAGGATATTCGCAACAATTGATGAAAAATTAAAATTTACAAAAACAATATGGAAAAAAGAAACGACTTCAGAAAATATGCAACCAGGCATCTGGGAATGAACGGACTGGCGTTAGACCAATACGCACAAATTACAGACAGTTATATTTCACCATCAATTTTGGAAGAACGTCAGTTGAATGTGACACAAATGGACGTTTTCTCCCGATTGATGATGGACAGAATAATTTTTCTTGGTACAGCCGTAGATGATTATGCAGCCAATGTCATTCAGGCTCAGTTGCTTTACCTTGATTCATCGGATCCCGGCAAAGATATTTCCATCTACCTGAATACGCCCGGTGGCTCAGTATATGCCGGATTAGGTATTTATGACACCATGCAGTTTATCAGCAGCGACGTAGCCACCATTTGCACCGGAATGGCTGCTTCGATGGGCGCTGTATTGCTCGTGGCAGGTACCAAAGGGAAACGTTCGGCACTGAAACATTCACGCATCATGATTCACCAACCCAGCGGTGGTGCTCAGGGAGTGGCAGCCGATATGGAAATCAACCTGCGTGAAATGATGAAACTGAAAAAAGAACTCTATCAAATTATCGCCGATCATTCGGGGAAAACCTACGAGCAAATAGAAAAAGACTCGGATCGTGATTTCTGGATGACCTCCCAGGAAGCCATGGAATATGGTATGATTGACCGGGTACTTATTAAAGAAAAAAAGTAATAAGCCAATAATGCCATGTGCCAATGTGCTAATTCGATAGTTTATTGGCATATTAGCACATAGGCACATTAGCACATTAAATTTTATGGCAAAAAATACAAAGAAATGCAATTTCTGCGGCAGGTCCGAATCTGAAACCGGTTTTCTCATTCTCGGTATTGAAGGGGTTCACATTTGCAACGAATGTGCCCTGCAGGCAGCTGAAATTGTAAATGAAACTATTAAAGATAAATCCGGACTTCCAAAGCTCGATAAGGAAAAGGTACCAAAACCAAAAGAAATCAAAACTTTTCTGGATCAGTATGTGATCGGGCAGGAAGAAGCCAAAAAGTTTCTTTCCGTTGCGGTATATAATCACTACAAAAGGCTGATGCAGGATAAACACAACGATGATGTGGAGATTGAGAAATCAAATATCATCATGGTAGGATACACCGGTACCGGCAAAACCCTGCTTGCCAAAACCATAGCTCGGAAACTGGATGTGCCCTTCACGATGGTTGATGCTACGGTACTCACCGAAGCCGGTTATGTGGGCGAAGACATCGAAAGCATTATTACACGTCTGCTCCAGGTGGCTGATTATAACGTAAACCTGGCCGAAAGAGGCATTGTTTTTATTGATGAAATAGATAAAATAGCCCGAAAAAGCGATAATCCGAGCATCACCCGCGATGTGAGCGGCGAAGGAGTTCAGCAGGGCCTTCTAAAACTTCTGGAAGGATCGATGGTAAACGTACCGCCACAGGGAGGCCGCAAGCATCCTGAACAAAAATTCATTCAGGTAAACACGCAAAATATCTTGTTTATTTGCGGAGGTGCATTCGACGGTATAGAGAAAAAAATTGCACAAAGATTGAATACCCGCGTGGTAGGTTACGGCGCTTCGCTCGACTCTGAAAACATTGACCGGAACAACATGCTTCAGTATATTGCCCCACAGGACCTCAAATCATTCGGACTCATACCCGAAATCATCGGTCGTCTGCCCATTCTTACTTATCTCGAACCGCTTGACAGAGAAGCACTGCGAAGAATTCTCACCGAACCGAAAAATTCAATCATCAAGCAATATGTCAAACTTTTCAAAATGGATCATATGGAACTGGTTTTTGAACCCGAAGTGCTTGATTATATCGTAGATAAAGCAATCGAATTCAAACTCGGCGCACGGGGATTAAGATCCATTACAGAAACTATTATGATGGATGCCATGTACGAGTCGCCGTCCAAAAAAGCAAATAAACTTGTCGTTACTTTAGAATATGCACACTCCAAAATGGACAAGATGAGTGCTCACAGACTAAAAATAGCTTAAAAAATATTTGTTATTAAAAAATTGGATATCACAAAGCATACATAATCAGACTGTTAGCCGGATAATGGAAAAGCAGTCTGATTATTTTTTGTAAATATACTTGTATAATAGAAAACTGTTTATAATTTTGTTAAATCCAAAAACAAAATAAATCATCAAATTATTCTTTGATATTTTTTGTCAGATATAAAAAAATACTGTAATTTCGTTTTCATTCAACAGTCGAAAAAATAAAAATGACAATTCACTCCGACCTGACTGCTCAATTAAAGAAGTATTTTGGCTTTGGTACCTTCAAAGGCAACCAGGAAGCCATTATACGCAATGTAATGAGCGGCAAGGATACTTTTGTACTGATGCCCACAGGAGGTGGAAAATCATTGTGTTACCAGTTACCGGCTTTATTGCTGGAGGGTACCGCCATTATCGTATCGCCTCTGATAGCCCTTATGAAAAATCAGGTGGATGCCATGCGAAATTTCAGCGAAGAAGACGGAATTGCTCATTTTCTGAACTCATCACTTACACGTTCGGCCATTGATGTGGTAAAAGAAGATGTGCTTTCAGGCAAGACAAAGATGCTTTATGTAGCACCTGAGTCACTTACCAAGGAAGAAAATATCGAGTTACTAAGGCAGGTGAAGATATCGTTCTATGCTATAGACGAAGCACATTGCATATCCGAGTGGGGACACGATTTTCGTCCGGAATACAGACGCATTCGCCCTATTATTAGCGAAATAGGTACTGCACCCATCATAGCGCTTACAGCTACTGCCACTCCCAAGGTGCAGCACGACATCCAGAAGAACCTCACCATGCTCGATGCTACGGTTTTCAAATCGTCTTTCAACCGGCCGAATCTGTATTACGAAGTAAGGGCTAAAAATAAAGATGTAGAAAAAGAAATTATCAAATACATCCGGTCAAGACCCGGTAAATCAGGAATCATATATTGTCTGAGCCGTAAAAAGGTGGAAGAACTGGCCGAAACACTCCAGGTGAATCACATCTCTGTACTGCCTTACCACGCAGGAATGGATGCTACTCAGCGAACTATGAATCAGGATAGTTTCCTGATGGAAAAAGTGGAGGTCATTGTTGCTACCATTGCCTTCGGGATGGGAATAGATAAACCCGATGTGAGATACGTAATCCATTACGATATACCGAAAAGTCTCGAAGGTTACTATCAGGAAACCGGAAGAGGCGGACGGGATGGCGGTGAAGGAGAATGCATCACATTTTACTCTTATAAAGATCTGGATAAACTACGGAAATTTATGCAGGGTAAACCCATTGCCGAACAGGAAATCGGCAATCAATTATTACTGGAAACTCAGGCATACGCCGAGTCATCGGTATGCAGAAGAAAATTATTATTACATTATTTTGGAGAAGAATACCCACACGATAATTGTGGAAGTTGCGATAATTGTATGAAACCAAAGAAAATAATTGAAGGTCAGGAACTGTTATTGTTAGTTCTTGAAACCGTTCAGCAATTGAAAGAAAAGTTTAAAGCAGAACACATCGTTGACATTCTGAAAGGCAATGAAACATCGGATATCACATCCTACCAGCACGATGAGCTTGAAAATTACGGAGTAGCCTCCGATGAAGAAGAAAAACTCCTGCACGCCGTAATCCGGCAGGCAATGATTGCAGGCTATATAAGTAAAGATATTGAAACATACGGCGTACTCAAACTTACGCCAACAGGCAAAGAGTACCTGAAGAAACCACTGCCTTTCCCCATTGTCAAAGATACTGAATTCGAAGAAGACGATGAAGAGGCAGCAGGAAGAACTGTCGGTGGAACCAGTGCAGCCGACGATGTGCTGTTCTCCATTCTGAAAGATCTGCGTAAGAAACTCTCCAAAAAACTGGAAGTTCCCCCGTTCGTAATCTTCCAGGATCCATCGCTCGAGGCAATGGCTACCACCTATCCTGTAACAATGGAAGAACTTCAAAATATTCCGGGAGTAGGTGCAGGAAAAGCCAAACGATACGGCGAAGAGTTCCTGAAAGTGATTAAAGAACATGTTAAAGAGAATGATATTATACGGCCGGAAGACTTGAGGGTACGCACTGTAGCCAAAAAATCTCAGCTGAAAGTATCTATCATTCAGGCTATTGACCGAAAAATAGCCCTTGACGATATAGCACTTTCTAAAGGACTGGATTTCAACGAAATGCTCGAAGAACTGGAAGCCATCGTTTACTCCGGAACCAAAATTAACATCAATTATTTCCTTGAAGAAGTGATGGATCCAGATAAGGTGGATGAAATATTCGACTATTTCAATAACGCCGAAACCGATAAACTGAATGAAGCATTGGATGAGCTAGGTGAAGATGACTTTACCGAAACAGAAATCCGTCTAGTACGAATTAAATTTTTATCTGAAGTTGGAAATTGAGAACTGAATTTTTAAATAGTTCCAAGAATGAGTCTGCTCCGAAAACCTTGTTTTTGCCACAAAGACACTAAAACACCAAGTTACACAAAGAAACTAATTTTATATCTAATTGATTATCAATACATCTAATTTCAACACAAAGAATAAAAATCTAAGATTTTTATAAATTATGACTTTTCGGAGTGGACTCAAGAATTAAAGTTTTGAATCGAAACTACCGATTACTAATTAACAAAAACTAATAAACATGAAAAAGTACGTATTTTTTATCTTAGCTGTTTTTTTAATGAATTCTTGTCAGCAAAGTCCAAAACAAGCCGAAAATGAGTCAATGGATCACTCATCCATGAGTCAGGAACAAATGATGGCACACAGCAACGATGGTGTGAGAGATGGCGTTTTTATCCACATTACCGAAAGCTACAACGATCCTCACAAAGTGCTGATGCCTCTGAAAATGGCTGTAATGATGGCAAACGACAAGGATGTGCTCATTTACAACGACATTAAATCGGTAGAATTGTACGTAAAAGGCGCCAAAGACCTTCAATATGCAGAATTTGAATCACTTCAAACGTACGTAAAACAACTGATTGAGAAAAATGTAGGCGTTTATGTATGTCCTACCTGCCTGAAAATGGCCGGATTCACAGAAGCTGATTTAATGGATGGAGTTAAAATTGCCCAGAAAGATAAATTCTTTGATTTCACAAAAGGAAGAATTATCACGCTGGATTATTAAACGGAAAAATTATTTCATCAAAAAAAAGTTCACGAAACTTCGTGAACTTTTTTTTGTTTTTTTAAAAATTGTAATTACTCTCACAAAATCATAGTGGACAATGCTCCCCTTTTTTAAGCATTCACCTGTCCAGAACCTGAAACATACGACCGCGCTGTATCCCTTCCTCACACACGATACTCTCCGGCTTTCTCACTCTGCTGCTTTCCACTCTTAATGCAGTAGCGGATCTATGACCATTGAGAGGATAATCACAAGCAGAACAATATTTAGCAGCATAAAATAACGGACAGCATTGAATTTTTCTTCGGATCTTTTTAAGAGTCCGGAGAAAATAAATACAAGCCAGATAGCGGCAAGCAAAATAATGATTTTGAAAAAAAGAGTTTGAAACAATCCTACAATAACGAGCAGTACGATATTAACCGAAGTAGCTACTATCCACACAAATGTAACCCGTTTTATTTGAGTATTATTCAAAATCTTATTGATGACCGGAAAACCCGCAGCATCGTAATCGTCGCCATACCTGAGCAGCAGCAACCAGAAATGAGGCACTTGCGACATAAAAAAGAAAAAAGCTAACACGAATAATTTGGGGTCGAGCAAAGAACCACCACCAGCCACCCAGCCCACCATCGGCGGAATGGCACCAATTACACTGCCGGGAATAACGGCGAATGGTGACAACTTCTTAAGTGGAGTATATATAACGTTATACCACACAAAAGCCATAAAACCGAGCAAAGCAGCCGTAAAACCACTGCCAATATATACCAGCACTGTCCCCGCAACAATTTCAGGTAAAGAAATTACCAGCACCGTACTTGCTTTAATACTTCCTGAAGGGATAGGCCGTTTTCGGGTTCGTTCCATTCTGGCATCCATATCCCGCTCCTGATATTCGTTGAAGGCAGCTGCGCCGGAGGAAAGAAAAAAAATACCCAGCAAAGGCAGGAAAATACGGTTATCAATTGTTCCGGCTGTCAGCGTAAATCCCGCCAAAGTAGTTAGTGTGACAGAAAATGTAATTCTGAACTTGTGTAATTCTGAAATTATTCGTATTATTTTTTTAAAATTTTCCATACTTTTTTAATAGATACAGCCTGCAAAATCAAAAACAGATAAAAATACTGTTGTCATGCAAAAACGATTAAGCAAAGATACAAAAAATATTTTTTTCATTTGTTTTTCCCTGTTTGGTACATGCTTTAAGTCCTATTTTTGCAATTAAAATAGTTGATAATCAGTGTGAAATGAATGTTTTCGCTCTGAACTGTATCGAAATTATATCCAACTTTCAGTAGTAAAAGACTCATCATTCCTACATTGTCAACAATCAAAAATTTAATAAAATACATATTTATTAACATTAAATATCCAAAAAGCGATCGAAAATTTCTTGCTGATAAAATTTAGTCAAAATTTGTAGAAATATAATATTTATCACTATTGACCGACAAAAATCGAATTTTGCCGGA
This sequence comes from Bacteroidia bacterium, assembly GCA_009929445.1. Classification (GTDB taxonomy): domain Bacteria; phylum Bacteroidota; class Bacteroidia; order Bacteroidales; family Paludibacteraceae; genus UPXZ01. The sequence continues at coordinate 60 of SAAL01000079.1, read as the reverse complement.
ATTTATTTTTAATTCTCTGTAATTCTATTAGTTACAAAAATTATTTGAAGTTTTCAAAAC
>SAAL01000173.1 GCA_009929445.1 Bacteroidia bacterium | reverse complement strand
ATGTGTATGACTTGAAGCAGCAGCACCTATTTCTGCTAAAGACCATGTTACTGCAGCAGAGCCATCAAAGTTTTTTGCAGTAGACCCAATAGTTAAAGCACTTGTGGTAGCTAACTTAGTTGCTGTTGCTGCATTACCAGTGCAACTTCCAGAGCTTCCAGTCACATTACCAGTCACATTACCAGTCACATTACCAGTCACATTACCAGTCACATTACCAGTCACATTACCAGTCACATTACCAGTTAATGTAGCGGTTATAGTGCCAGCACTAAAATTACCAGAAGCATCACGAATTACTACTGTATTGGCAGTATTTGTGGATGCCTGTGCCTTACCATTAAACTTCTTTGCCTGTATATCTGCCCATTGTTTAGCAGAAACCCCTAAAGAACCTTCATTATCAGCACGTGGAACTATATTAGGTGTAGCCAAAAGTAACCCCCCTTGGTCATTACTATAACATGTAATTCAAACATTCTACAATATTCACACTTTAAACGTGAACCATACACCTTTATTATAGTTACTCAACCAATAGTATTTAATAGTATTGGTCCAGCTTCGTAACCGGCACCATATGGTCCGGTGAAGAATCGATTTAAGATATTTCTGCTCGCATTAAGATCTGCGTTGTCATGATGGCCACAAGATTGACACAAAAATATCTCGCCGTTCCGATTCTTCTTATCGACATAGCCACATTGACGACACGTTATGCTGGTGTTCTCAGGCCAAACTCGTCTAAAGGAAACACGGTTTTCTTCACAGAGCATTTCCAACCTGGTCAGCCAATAACGCACGTTCCAACTGCCGATAACAGAACTCATATTTTTACTCAAGCGCCCTTTGAGTTTGGTTCCATGTGTAATGCCTTTCAATCGCTCAACTACTATCAAGCTAATATCAGACATCACAATCCTTTTCGCGTTTAAAGCTATATAATCTTTCAACGTCTTAATGGCTCTCGTCTTACCTTTTGAACCCTTCTTACGACGTCGAACTATATTGATTAAGGTTTTCAATTCTAAACCAATTTGCTCGCCTGTTGATAACGAAGCTAATGCGTTGATACCAGTATCAATACCAACACAATTTGTGATAGGTTTCTTTTCACCAGTTTGAATTTCAAATGTAACTTGAACATAGTTTCTAAATATGACAAAGGATCCCATCAAACGACCGCGCTCGTTCCATTTGTGAAATTGACGGTGAAGTTTAATAGGAATATCTATTTTAATTTTATCACCAATAGATCGTAAAGACAACCAACGGTCGAAAGTTTTACTTTGCTTGGCTTCAGTTAATGAACAAATAGCTGTTGATAACGCCATTCGATTTCCATAATGCGTTGGTTTGACAGGTACTATTTCACGTTCAGCTTCTTTGGAAGCAGCTTTCGCTTGTTCGATAGCCGCGTTTACCATGCTTAGAGCTTCGCGAGCAGCCTGTTGTTTTAGTCTTTGTGTGAAATAAGGATGTTGAACACGATCAAGCAGTTCTTTCTTAAGGTCTGCTTCTCTACATCGTTCAACCCAGAAGATATCTATATATGAATTCACTACATGTTTGTATTCGTCCATAATAGAATGGATTTTTTGGTGTTTTTTCTTTGTAGCGGATGTAAAGTGTAACTTCACAGACCTTAAGATTTTCATGTTCTATTCCTCCTTTTCACTTAATTCTTTAATCAATTGTTCTGTTTTTCGTCTACTTCTTCGTAATCCATATAATCTTGCTGTAAATGATGTAACTAGGCTTACAAAATCTTGTAGCAAATCTTCTTTATCACCATCTACTTTATTAATAACTTCTAATATGACTTGTTTTTCTTTTAACCATTCATATATAAAACGAAAACCAAATCTTGTTAGTCTATCTTTATTATACAGCAATTTTAAATGCTGTATGAAACATTTTAAAGAATAGCTCTGTGAGTTCATTTAGTACTATTTGAAACTGACACAGCGAGATTGCGGATGAAAGGGACTCGCCGCCCTTGATTACTGCCTTCTGCATCCTGATCCCCTCCTACCAGCTTATGCTGTCCAGATCACTCTTGGTCTGTGCTTCGGATATATCATCACGAAGCAGTTGCTTCTTCGCATGGGCCTGTGCAAATGCAGTGCTCATTTCCAAAAGCACGGTCTGGGCATCAGCAAGGGGAATGTCGTAATGAGTGACATCCTCTGCGTCAGTCAGGTAAATTGTAGTTGCCCCGCTTGCCTGTGCAATCTTGATTGCCCCTTCCACCATGAGGCTGTCCTTCATGTCGAACTGCATGGGGAAGCCGAGGGATGTCATGACGCTTCCTGCCACATGCTCCTTGTACGCCTGAGAGATTTCCTGATACTTGCGCTCCCGTGCCTGTTCAAACTTATCGGCAGGGGTCACTACCTTCGTCCAATCAATACTCATTCCGGCAACACCACCTGTCCGTCAGAAGTTACTGTAAGCGGTTCGGGGAACCGTGCCGCTTCAGATGCGTCCGGCCCGTGAGGGAAAAGGATCGGTATCTCCAGTTCACCATTGATCCTACTCACGTCTCCGCATATCCACTCGCAATCGATAGCATCTCTGGGCAGGGTTGCACCGTCAGGGAGAGGCGAGAAATCATATACCGTGCCGTTGACGGTAAGAGCATCCCCAGATTTCGAGAGGGTGAGAGTATCATCACGCCTCTGTGGGCTGAGAAGAAGTTTCATCTAGAACCACCTCCCGATGGCTAATAGTTGCACGGTCATAGTGTTTGCTTCATCAGAAAAAGAACCAATACCTCTTATTGCAGCGCCCGGTGTTACATTAAGCTGAGATTTTCCAGTATTCCATAAAAGAGCAACACCAGCAGAATGACTAACCGCTGTATATAGCGGTTTATCTAGCGCTGTATTGCGTGCCGATGCATTTATAAACATCTTATTGGAGAATGTTGTGGAAACAGGAAGGGTCCACGTACCTAGATTGTACAATACGTTACCTTCCGTAATATTCATACCTGTACTACTTATTGTTTGCGTACAAATAACCGTCCCGTCCGCAAACTTGACATACTCCCCGTTGCTATTGCTCCCCCGCTCGATCACTGCACCTGTGGGCACTCCGCCAACCTGTGAGACTGTGCCGAGAATATTGTACTGATCATAGACCATTCTCCATGGCGTCCATACATTGTTATACCGGTTTCTTATCCAGATGCACTCGGTCTTCGCAAACCCAACCCTGTACGGGAACGCTATCTGCGTCACAGACGTCGACAGCATCAGATGCATTACATAAAACCATCCGGTTGCCGGTCTGTTTGTCGCCGTGGTGCTGACAGCGTCTACACTGAAGCCAAATATCCCACTCGTTGGAAATTCAATCGGCAAATCATTCCAGTCTGTGGATGTCGCCATCATTGCGGTTGTGCCAACACCGATAGTGCTTAAAGCAGATTTTACATGGGAGGTTGTGGCGATTTTTGTACTAGAATCAGACCCAGTAACAGTCGGTGCTGTCGGAGTCCCTGTGAGCGTCGGGCTTGCCAGCCGCGCCACAGTTGCCGGTATCCATCCGTCGGCGATCTTCCCGCCGGAATCTGCAATCGGGATGCTGGATGCCGTGGGCGTGGTGGTCGGCTTGTCTATCAGCCCTTGGAAGCTGTCGAAAAACTGCGCCAGCCGCTGGGCGAACGATGGCGTGGTCATGTTGCCGACCAGATTAAAGACGCAATATGTTTTATTGCTCCCTGTTGTCCCTGCATAGGACTGCTTCAGCACCAGGGTGGTATTATT
>SAAL01000172.1 GCA_009929445.1 Bacteroidia bacterium | reverse complement strand
CAAACTACGGCAGCCGGCACCGGAACGGTAAAAAAAATCACTGCACTGGAATACTGGATCAACGGAAATTCAACTGACCGCACCCACCGCGCGCTGACTGCCCAAAATACCTACAACTGGGAAGAACTGCTCGATTATTCGACAATTCCGGATGGGATAAATACATTTAACGTCCGGTTTATGGATGAATTCGGAGCGTGGACTGCGGTGCAAAGCCATTTTATCCTCAAGCAGACAATTGCCACCGGAGAAAACAAAATCGTTGGATACCGCCTCTGGTACGCCGCAGAACCTGAATTTATTCACGATGTGGCTGTTGCTTCACCAACCTCAACAGTTGATATAAACGACTCATTATCAGTCTCTTACCTGCCCAAAGGCAGTCATCATATAAGCTATCAGGTGAAGGATGTTCGCGGTGTATGGTCGCCGGTCGTTACCGATACTATTTCCAAAACGGACAATGCATTTTTCAGCTTCACAGCCGACAAACGGGAAATATCGCAAAACGAATCGGTTACATTCACTCCTTCCATCCGGCATTTCATCGACAGCATAGTGTGGAATTTTGGCGATGGCATGACTGAAGTGAACTTTGAACCTGTGCATACGTATGATTCCATCGGGCATTTCGACGTTACAGCTACCGTGTGGCACAAGGGAACTCTCGAAGGAGTCTCTTATGTGGAGATTAAATACATCAGCGTAATACCCACAGGCATCACAACTCCGGAAGTCAGCACAATCCGGATGTATCCTGTTCCGGTATCTGACATGCTGACCGTGGAAAGTCCGGATACACCTCTCAGAGCTTTACGGGTAGTTGCTCTTAACGGAACAATCGTTCGTCAGGTTACTTGCCGGGGTGAAAACACATCAGACATTTCACTTGGCGGACTTTCACCGGGCACCTATATCATTCTTACCACGACCGATAAGGGTGTTTTTTCCGGTAAGGTCGTGAAAAAATAGTTTCAATCCATTGCCCCACCTCCACAATAGCTATCGTGGAGGCGTGGCAACTAAAAATGAGTTAAGACGTCATGCTGATAAACATTAAAATTAATAAAAAACATACAGCATGCGGATAAAAAAACATTTGATAAAAGCAGAAACAACAACTAAAAAACATCCACAGTGAAAAAAGGAAATAAATGGGCGCTGATGAGTCTTTTGCTCCTCGCCAATACGCTGTGTCATGCTCAGACAGCCGAATTTTCGACACCCGAAGGCTACAGATGGGGAATGACAAAAACTCAGGTTTTGAAGATAAATAAAGGAGAGCCTACAAAATCTGAAAACGATTTTCTCTACTACCTCAACACAGAAACAATGAACAGCTTGTTGTACAAATTTTCTGACAATCAGCTCGTTGCCATTACAAAAAAATACGGATTTGAAACCGAAGATGATCTTATCAGCGATTTTGAAAAGTATAAAAAACAATTAATTGCACTCTACGGTGTAAATTACAAGGAAATTTCTTTTGAAACATTCGAGTGGATTTACCGAAACACCCGCATCATGCTTTTTAACAGCTATAAAGATGACAAATTCAAGGTTTTTATCACATACGAGAAAATAAAATAATTTATAAAACCAAATAAACTTAAATTCTTATGAACACAAAACAATTTATCTCAGTTTTATTTACGTTTACCCTTTTATTCTCAATCAATGCACAGACGGCAAAACCTAAACAAACAACCGGAAAAACAGCAACGCAAGCTTCGCAAACTAAAACAACCGCAAAAACTCAATCTGTAGCTGATGTTAAAATCACATCTGAAGAGCATTACGATGAAGAATTCGATGAGTATTATGATATATTTTACATAACTGACATAAAAACCGGAAAAAGAATAAAACTCAGTGATTATTCCTCAGTAAATCAATTTTCAGATGGTTTGGCCGCATTTGAAAAAACTTATCAGGAGTGGGGATTTATTAATAAGACCGGAAAAGAAGTCATACCTCCTGTATATCAGGAAGTCAGAGATTTTCACAACGGATTAGCCTGGGTAAAAACAGACAAAAGATGGAAATGTATAAATAAACTCGGCAAAGATGTAATACCCGAAAAGTACGATAACCTTGGAGATTTTGCCGAAGGACTTGCCTGGACAGAAGTTAACGGAAAGTACGGCTTCATAAGTACTACGGGCAAAGAAGTTATTCCGGCAAAATATCAAAATGCAAGAAGCTTTAACGAAGGCCTGGCCTGGGTGCAATTAAACAATAAATGGGGATGTATTGATAAACTTGGGAAAACTGTTATTGAGGAGAGATATGATGATGATGGATTTTTTTTAGGAGGTATTTCAACTGTGAAACTAAACAATAAACGCGGATATATCAACTCGGCAGGGAAAGAAATAGTACCCATGAAATATGAGTCTGTGAGCTATTTTAACGAAGGACTGATTTGGGCAAAACTGAACGGGAAATTTGGATTTGTAAATAAGGACGGAGTTGAAGTAATACCTTTCATATATGATTCTGCCGATGTTTTTAGAAATGGCAAGGCCAAAGTAAAACTTGGAGACAGGACATTCAACATAGACAAAACCGGAAAAGAGGTTATGTAGAACCTGAAAACAAAAATCATTTTTATTAAAAACAGGACACATAAAAATGGATCAACATATCTTCTCTTTCAACAGAGTTTTTCTTGTTTCCATTTTGTTCTTTGCTTTTACAACAGCAACAAGCAGTCAGGAAATCTCTGCGCAAAAAAACGACTCTGCGTTTTTTTGCGGCATAAAAAAAGAATACGCCAAAGGGATGTCATTCACGGATTTTTTGCAGGCTTGTCTTATCCAATGGAATCCCGTAAATAATGATTCAGTGAAATGGGAACCTTGTGGTGTTGATATCAGCACGCAAATCAGGTATTCCGGATTTGATGAAATAATTCGCAAGCTGGCAAGATCATCCGTTGTGAAGGCTTATACCGCATCATTAACATCGGCAGATGGCAGGCCGATGTATTGCCTGGAGATCGGAAACGGTTCAAAAACAGTCACTTTTACTGCCGGAGTGCACGCACGCGAAGTTGCCAACCCGCAGTTTTTGCTCAAATTTGCAACGGAACTAGTGTCGGAATACGAAAAAGGCGACACCGCGATTGTAGCTCTTCTTTCAAAAGTAAAACTGGCTGTTCTTCCCTGCGTAAATCCCGATGGATATGAAGCTGCAATGAACGGAAACGGGGTAATTGCAAATAAGAATCTATATTTGTCAGCAGGTAATAACCGCGAAGTTTTTCAGACAAAATCAAATGCAAGAGGCGTGGACTTGAATCGAAATTTTCCTTCTTATTCAGCATCTTTTCTATGGAACGAAAAAAAAGAAGAAACATATCTCATAAAAACTTACAGAAACTTTTATTTTTTTGCCGGCGACACGTTGGGCAGTGAGAACGAGACAAAAGTTACCATGAATTTTTTGATGAAATACATCCCTGTTTCATTCCGATATGTTGATTTTCATTCGGTTGGAAGAAGCATTTTCGCCGGAAAGCCGCATTTGTCCGACGAATTTAACAAAGCCTGCCTGGAAACAGGAGCGCTGATTTCAAGCATAACAAAATATCATTTACTGGATCTTGATGATGAAAACACCGGCGAAGGAACCGATGGTTCGATAACCGATTTTGCAGCTGAAATTGCTGCGGGTTTTGCATACAATCCTGTAATAGGAAGACTTGCACCACCCGATTCTGTACCGATGACAAGAAAATCCGGCATGTTCAAATATCATTGCTCAGTAAACACCGTTGAAACATTAAATTCACT
>SAAL01000171.1 GCA_009929445.1 Bacteroidia bacterium | reverse complement strand
TGAAAATTTTGTATCTTTGCAACCGTCGGGTGAAGTGGAAACAGGCTCTGCTGGGGAGCAACCTGCAAGTAATAGCCTGACTGACTGGAATGGTCGAGGAGACGTAAAAATCCCCTCTTACCCTTTGACTATTCCTGGCATGTATGACTTAAAAAACCCAATGTTGAATCATTAAAAAAAATGCCCGACTGTCAGATGAAGTCTTAGCTAATACAGTTTAGTCGTTGTTTTTTAGTATTTTTATCGTCACAATCTGATCATATATGAGACACCGAGCTTTTCGTCCGTTCTCCAGGATTACGGCCATTAAACTTTCCATTTTCATAAGCATCATCCTGAATGCGATTATGCTTTTAGGGTATGCTTACAACAGCAGACTGGATGTGTCGCTTGTATTCAAACTGATTTATATGTTCCTGACAGATATACTTTTATTTTATCTGTTGTACATTTTTATTTTCAGGATAATACAACTCCGTAGTAAAAAGCATGTGAAACTCCTGTATGCCATCTCGGGATTACTGGCTATTACGGTTGTATTGAGCATCACATTAACGGAAGGCGAATTCCTGCTGTTACCCGACAGCCCGTTTCCACCCGGTCTTCAGATTACCATGAACTTGGTGAAGGACCTGATAATACTGATAATTGTTTCGTTATCAACGTCACTGCTTTACTCCATCAACCAACGTCAGCTTACCTTATTCGAAAATGAAATACTGATAGCAGACAACATTCGCATCCGGTACGAAGCGCTTAAAAATCAGCTTGATCCTCATTTTCTGTTTAACTCGCTGAACACGCTTGATGGATTGATAGGAAATGACGACGAAAAAGCCCACGAATATGTTCAGAATTTATCGCAGGTATTTCGTTATACCATTGGCAACAAAGAAATAACACATTTGAATGACGAGCTAGATTTTACCGGCTCGTATGCACAGTTGATGAAAAAAATACGTTACGGCGACAATCTGCAAATTCAGTACAATATTGACGAAAAATACCGGAATTACTTTATTGTTCCGGTCAGCCTGCAATTATTGGTGGAAAACGCCATCAAACACAACGTAATCAGCAGCAGGCATCCGTTGCTGATAACCATCGAAACCACGCCGCATGACACCATCAGGGTGCTCAACGCCATTCAGCCTAAAAGCGGAGTGGAACATGACGAAGGAATCGGTCTGGCATACCTCACGGAGAGATATGAAATCCTGTTTCAGAAAGAAGTAGTCATTAAAAAGACTGATGTTTTTTGTGTGGAAATACCATTGATTAAACAACAAACAGATAACACGATTAAAAATCCGAAATTAAAATGAAAGCTGTTATTGTAGAAGATGAACTCATTGCTGCTCAAAATCTGCAACGTGTAATCGGTCAGGTAGCTGCCGATATACAGGTGATTGCTGTACTTCAAAGTGTGGAGGAAAGTGTGGAGTGGTTTTCACTCAATCCCGCTCCCGACCTGGTGTTTATGGATATTCATCTGGCCGATGGCTCTTCGTTCGGTATTTTTGAAAAGATTCAGATAATCAGCCCGGTTATTTTCACTACGGCTTATGATGAGTATGCCCTGAAAGCCTTTGAGGTAAACAGTATCGACTATTTGCTCAAACCCATTAACGTCAGAAACTTTGAGCGGGCGATTACAAAATACCGTAATCTGGTACAGGATAGCAATACGAATACTGACGCGATAAGCAATTTGCTGGCTACTTTCAACAAGGAAAAAAATGCTTACAAATCACATTTCCTGATACCATACAAGGATAAATTAATCCCTCTGGCCATTGACAGGATAGCCTGCTTCTATGTGGAAAATAAAATGGCAAAAATCATCACCACGGATGATGAAATTTTCTACATGGACAGCCCGCTTGAAGAGTTTGTACGCGCAACTCGACCCTTCGGAGTTTTTTCGGGCTAATCGTCAGTACATTGTCTCGCACAAGGCGATAAAAGACATTTCCATCTGGTTTGGAAGTAAGTTGTCAATTAATCTCACGGTTACCGTTCCCGAAAAAATCATTGTGAGCAAAGCCCGTGTTGCCGAATTTAAGGCATGGTACACCAAATAGGCCAAAAAGTATTTCGTTTTTATATCCGGTTTTTTTAATAACAGTATTCTTCAAATTTCATACACAGGAATCTCAGTTATTCCTCCTTTAATAAATTTGAAGATTGCTACTCTTTTTTTTTGTTTATGAACAAATATTATTTCAGAATATTCCCTACACTGTTTTTTTGTTTTCTCATCTTTACTGCTCAAAGTCAGGTAATTGACCATACTGGTTCAGGCATGGTAACAAATCGTAACGATTCGTTGGTCTTAAATATGAAAAGTCCGCATAAAGATGCCGCTTTTGTTTTTGCCACCAACATCGGTGTTTGGGCCTTCGATCGATTTGTCCTTCAGGCTGATTATGCCCGGATAAACTTCAACACCGTGAAAAATAATTTCAAAACCGGCTTTGTATGGGACAACGACCTGTTCATAACCAACCATTTACTTCACCCTTATCACGGGGGATTGTACTTTAATGCGGCACGTTCAAACGGGAAGAATTTCTGGCAATCGGTCCCTTTCGCGGCAGGAGGCAGCCTGATGTGGGAATTATTCATGGAAAATGAGGCTCCTTCCATCAATGATTTTATGGCAACCACACTCGGAGGTGTGGCTTTGGGTGAAATGACCTATAGGGCATCCGATCTGCTGATCGACGACCGGTTAACCGGTTTTGATCGTTTTAAACGCGAAGCTTTACTGACGGTTATCTCACCAATCAGGGGATTGAACAGAATTATAAGCGGTGACGCCTGGAAACATCGTGATGTACGCGGAAATTCCATGCCGGCCACTCCCGTGGTATTTTCAGTATCGGCAGGGCATCGCTTCATTGCCGACCGGCTGTATCGACGACAGGACATCAGTAATATGTTCAGCTATGATTTAGGTCTTACATACGGCAACGAATTTGATACAGAAAATGAAAAACCTTACGATTACTTTACTTTTAAACTCGGCGGGAATTTTTTCAACACACAACCTGTAGTAAGCAGGGTAAATGTTCTGGGCATGCTGTTCCTGAATGAAGTTTCACTTAAAAAACAGCACATGCACCTTGGTTACGGACTTTTTCAACATTTCAATTATTACGAATCACAATCTGATAATAACCACATACAACTTTACCCGTATAAGATTTCTGAGGCTGCATCTGTAGGACCGGGGCTATTGTACAATGTATCTGTGAAAAACAAAATGACTCTCTCCGGATCGGCATACCTGAGTGCAATTTTGCTGGGAGGAAGCCAGACCGATCATTACAGGTACGATGAGCGTGATTACAACATGGGAAGCGGGTTTAGCTCAAAAATGAATCTGGCATTTAATTTCAGAAACAAGTTCCAGATCCTGCTCTCAACGGAGTATTATCGCATCTATTCCTGGGTCGGATTTGACCCTGATGTTTTTGAGGGTGGCATCCGGAATGTTCACGGTGACGTGGGCAGGACCAGCCTGAGTTTAGGCCGGCTGGGCCTAAGCTATTTTATCAAAAAAGATGTATATATTGCTTCAGAATCCAGCTATAATTACCGGAATAGCTTATATAAATATCATCCCGACGTGATACATCAGGTAGCCGAACACAAACTAAATCTCGGATATATATTTTGAAACGTAAGTTAAACCGGTTCGCCTTCCTGACTTGTCCCTTTAAATTTAGTGCGGTCATAAATCACAGTATATCAGCACTTATTCATTTTATTTTGCTAAATTTACCGCACTAAAGGTATTTT
>SAAL01000078.1 GCA_009929445.1 Bacteroidia bacterium | reverse complement strand
TCGGCTCGATGCTCGGAGGAAGCACATTCAGCATTTCCATCGCTTTATGATAGCGAAGTGTGTAATAATCAACTATTTCCATCGGTTCGAGTTCTTCGATTCGGGCTTTTTTTCCGATTTTATCTTCGCCTTCATCGGCATCATTTTCCAGGTGCCCCACATCGGTAATATTCCGCACGTAGCGAACTTTGTAGCCGAGATGTTGCAAATAGCGAAACAAAATATCGAAAGTAATCGCCGGGCGTGCGTGACCCAGATGCGGGTCGCCATACACCGTCGGTCCGCACACATACATCCCCACGTTCGGTGCATGGAGCGGGATAAATTGCTCTTTTGAGCGAGATAAAGTATTATATATTTGAAGTTTATGTTCCATAATTATTAATCTGTGAAAATCTGTTTTAATCCGTGTTATCCGTGTCCTATACTACTTAAACCCACGAGTTTTCTTCAGTTCCTCATACGCTTCATTCACAGAGCGGAATTTTTCGGTTGCTTTTTTCTTTATTTCTTCTCCGAGGTTTGCCACTGTATCCGGGTGGTATTTTTTTGCCATTGCGCGATAGGCTTTTTTGATTTCATCGTCGGTTGCATCGGGTTTCAGTTCGAGCGCTGCATAAGCCCAGTTCACGTCTTTAGTTCGGTTGTAGGGTGCTTTGAGTGCATCGAAATCAAGATTACTCACACCCAGATTCCATGAGATACGCTGAATGACATTCAGTTCGTACGGATTTTCTGCCCCATCAGCATAAGCAATATCGAACAGTAAGTGAATTAATTCCAGCTTACCGGCATAGTTCATATACTGATTAATTTGACGTGCCACTTGCACATCATCGATGTTTTGTCTCAGCAGGTTTTTCAGAATTTGCAGCGCTTCAAGCGCACCGTCTTCCCCAAAATTAGCTAGCAGAAAACGCTTTGCCACATCCAGTTCCTGTTTTTTGGGACTGCCGTCAGCTTTCATTACGCAAGCAATGAGCACCAGCAGGCTCATTTTGAAATCGCCTTCAGCAGTTCTGCTGTAAGGATTTGTACCCCTCCGGGTTTGCTCCTGATACTCGCCATAATTCACGAGTTGCGCAGAGCCGTCAATCAGTGAGCCGATAGCAAAGCCAATCAATCCACCAATCGGTCCGCCCAGCACAAAGCCCAGTCCGCCCGTTATCCATTTTGTAAAACCAGCCATTCCTAATCTATTTTTTTTGAATTGACAAATAGCGTTCAAATGAGGGATTTACCATCTACTTTTTACAACTAAAATTAATCTGCAAAGATAGTAAAGATATTTTCTTTATCCTTCAAAACTCTCAAAATAGATAATATTTGAATTATTGCTGTGTTGAATGAGTCACTCGTAAATTCATTTTTCCTAACAAAGAATTAATTAACGTAATTTAACATACATCGATTGCAGCGTTTTGCCTGTAAAATCCATCATATTAGAAAGACACTTTGTATTTTACCCTGGAAAAAACGCTGCGAATGCTTACAATAATATTACTCCTAACAATCATAAGTCTGAAAATCAAAACAAAAGGTGGTATGAATTATCGGATTTCAGAAAAATCAACGACGTTTTGGTTCACAGTGAGTTCATTTACCAAAAGAAAATTTCAGCAAGCAAAACAAAATAATATCTTTGCAAATAAATCATCAGCCCAACGTGAACAATTTATGAAAAAAACGGGAATACTTTTACTGTCTCTTTTATTGATTCAATCGCTGTTTGCACAGGAAAATCATCGGATTCTGCTCGGATTTGATTTTGGAGGAGGTACGGTGGCAGGCGAATTGAGCAACAACTGGTCAATACGTCAGGATTTAAGCTCCTACTCCGATTACGGCAATTTTTCATCCGGCGTCAGAAATGAGTCTTCGATCATGTATTTCAGTTTCAAACCGGAACTGATAATCAAACAAAACAGGCTGAGCCTTTTGTCGGGACTTCGATTTACACTTTTTGACAGCTATCTGAAAGGTGGAATTAATGACGAGTATTTCTTCCTGCGCTATAAATCAGCTCCTTCGGGCACTGAATTCGCCCGGATTTCCACACTTTCGGAAACAGTGAGCTACCTGAGCATTCCGTTGGAACTGAAATACGTACCCATTCAGATCAGCAACGTAGGTTTCTACGCAAAAGTAGGAACGGAAGCCGGTGTTAAGTTGAATTCAAAAAAATCGATAGCATTCACTTCAGAAACCATGAATGAATACAGCGAAGAAATCCTCAACACAAATCCAACGAAGATAAACAGCATGTATTCAACAATTTACGGAGCATTTGGAGTAAGATGGGAATCGCTGAAAGGCACACAGGTAAACATGGAATGGGTGCTTCCTTCGCAATTTCTGACTAAGAACAACCTTAGCCAGATTACGCCTGAAATGTATTCAGGATTTCAGCTCTCGGTCATGTTTCCACTGCAGAAAACGAAATAAAAATAAAATTTCCACCGAAAAAATAGTCAGATAAAATATGAAAAAAACAATCCTGTTGCCTGTTCTGAGTATTCTGATGTTCATTGTTGCCGGATGTTCCAACGAAGATTACCGCCTGAACAAGTCCGTTTTCATAGAAGATATCACCAATCCGGGTCTTCCGGAATACTCCGAATGGGGTTACAACACATTTGGTGCCTATATTGATAGAGTTCCCTTCGTATCGGATATGGTGAATTTACCTGCCAAAATTATCGTAAATCCGGATACTTTCAATCTCGTGCTGAATGGAAAAATCAACAATTCGGAGCCGGCATCACTTAAATTCCGGATCTTCGGTTATGCTCCTGCAACTTATTCTGATCTGGTTTCACTCAACGGAAAAAGTTACAATCTTAAGGATAACAGTTGCCTGGTGGAGCTGACAGAAGCGGGCAGTGTAACGCAGCTCAAAATCATCAGCGGAGAATTAAAATTCGTACGGGCACAGAAACTTTTTGTTGATAAGGAACTGGTTAAAACAATCCTTTCAGGAACATTTCATATCCAGACTTTCAGAAAAAATGAACCGATTACTATTTCGGGCGGTCGTTTTGATTTAGGATTTGGAACCGAAAATTTCTATAATTTTTAGCACGAACTTTTTTATTCCTACCATCGGATATGTACATCCTGCAGATTATTTTCTGCAGGATTTTCCATTTTACACGGTTTTTTTAATGAGTTTGTACGTAGGGGATTATTTTTCCATTTATTCTTAATACATTTGTAATTAATTATTTACCGATTCGCTCCGGTTACATAAGGAAACATCTTTTTTTTTTTGAAAAAGCCTGAAAAAAACTTTGGTTCGGGTTTTGTGAAAGATAATAATATACACATCGACAGATGAAAAGTTTCAAAACATTCGGATATATTGCCATCCTTGCACTTGGCTTATTTCTGGCAGCCTACCTGTATTCTGTATTTATCAAACCGGCCGCCTACGGCGCAGGCAACACCATGGGAATGATGCTGTTAGGCCTTGTTTTAGGAGGATTAATCGTATTTCTGATTGTAAAACTACTCTCCAAAAAACAGACAGAAATTACCGCCGAAAGTTCACATACGGTAGTGGAAAGTATGCGAAAAGTATTCAAAATTGTATGCGCCGAAGGTCAGTTTCAGGAAATATACAACTACGAACAGACAAAAAAACTGCTGAAAATCATCCCTTCAACCAAAAAAGCGCTCGTCATTGTGAAGGCAAAAGTGCTGATTGGGTACGATTTTGAAAAATGCAAATGGGAAATTGACGAGGAGAGCAAAAAACTAAAAATCGTTTCGTTTCCCGAGCCCGAAATTCTTTCGCTCGAACCTGATTTCAAATATTACTATTTCGAAGAAGACCTCTTCAATTTCATCAACCGCGATGATTTGGACAAAATTCAGATCCAGGGCAAAAAACAGGTGGAACAGGCAGCTCTGCAAAGCGGATTGAAGAGAATTGCCGCCGAGCAAATGCGCACCGTGCTTACCGAAATGGTAGCCGCCAACCGCTGGTCCATTTCCAATCCGGAAATGCTTACACTTCCGCTCCAAACTGCCACATCCGACCAAAAAAAATAAACTGTTAAATTCGATTATTTCTTACCTATTATTTTTTCCCACAGGAAATAATCTCTACCTTTGCATCGAAAATTTTGGTGTCAGGCATTCCTTCCATTACCGGAATGCAAGATGAAAAGGGAATCAGGTGCAAATCCTGAACAGACCCGCTGCTGTAAGCTCCACCACAACGTTCTGAACAAAAACACCTTGAGCCACTGTACCGCCACGTGCGGAACGGGAAGGCGTTCGGAAACGGGAGTAAGTCAGAAGACCTGCCAAATTAATCTGTTAATTGCTTTCGGGGAATGGAGCATTAAATCGAACGTACAATCAACTTTTTTCTTTTATTTCTCAGCAGATTTGTGCTTTCTTTTTGGTTCTGTTTCCTGAAATTCATTCGGGAATAATGAATTTACTGGTTGAAAAAAGAAACCTGATAGTTGGTATATTGCTCTTATCGGGCAGCATCATCACATTTTCGCAGTCGAAAACCGACAGCGTGACACACCTGCGCGAAGTGACAATCACACAGAAAGCCCTAAATCCCGAGATTAAATCAGCAACTCCTGTTCAAATTCTTTCAGAAAAAAAAATCCAAACGCTCAACGCCCTCCTTCTATCGGATGCTGTGAAACATTTCCCGGGTGTAACGATTAAGGATTACGGCGGCATTGGTGGTCTGAAAACCATTTCGGTGCGTGGTCTTGGTGCCACCCACACTGCAGTGGTGTACGATGGAATTGCTGTTTCCGATGTCCAGACCGGCCAGATTGACATCGGCCGTTTTACGCTGGATAATGTGCAAAGCATTTCGCTGAATAGCGGGCAAACCGATCAGATTTTTCAACCGGCGAGGATGTTTGCCTCAGCTTCGGTACTCAGCATCCAAACGCAGAAACCCGTATTTTCCAACCGGAATATTACAGGAAAAATTTCAATGAAAGCAGGTTCTTTCGGACTTATTAATCCCTCTTTTACTTTTCACGGAAAAATAAATCGTCGTCTGTCTGCCTCATTCAATGGCGATTGGCTTTCGGCCAACGGAAAATATCCTTACACGCTGCATTACGGCACCCAGTACACAGACAGCTCTTCGGTAGAAATACGGAAAAATACAGATGTGAAAAATATCCGGCTTGAAGGCACCTTATTTGCCGGTTTTTCGGAGAAAAGTAACGGATATCTGAAAGCTCAATTTTTCAATTCCGAACGGGGTCTGCCGGGAGCTGTGATTTTCTACAACGATAAAAGTACCTCTTCACAACGACTACAGGACAATTCGTTTTTCACTCAGGCAAATTTCACTCACCGTTTTTCAAATCGGTGGGCAGCACAGGCAAATGCTAAATTCAATCGCTCGGGCATTAACTACACAGACTCAGCCTGGATGAACAGTGCTCAGGTACTTGAAAACACGTATAATCAGCGTGAGATATATGGCTCAATTGCCGTAATGAATAGTGTTACAGAGAATTTATCGTTTTCTGCCGCCTCAGATGTTTCGCTGAATACGATGGAAGCCAACCTGCACAATTTTGCCTACCCGGGTCGTTTGACCTGGCAGTCGTCACTTGCTTCAAAATATGCGACCAACCGGATTTCGCTCACCGGAAGCCTGCTCCTCACGCAAACTTATGAAAGTGTGAAATCGGGTGTTACGGCCGATAATCAGAAAAAAGTGTCTCCTTTTGTAAGTTTTTCGGTAAAACCGCTCGAAGAGATCAATTTCAGAATCCGGTCGTTCTACAAAAACATATTCCGGATGCCCTCGTTCAATGATTTGTACTACCTGCGCACTGGCGAACGAAAACTCAGGCCTGAAGATGCACATCAAATCAACCTGGGTATAACTTACTCATTATCAAAGCTAAAATGGCTGGAAAATATCGATTTTTCTGCCGATATGTATCACAACCGGATCAAAAATAAAATTGTAGCCAAACCTTCTGCCAGTCTTTTTGAATGGACGATGACGAATTTTGGAACCGTTCATATCACCGGTCTGGATTTGCATGCTGAGGCACTCATTGCTTTCAGCGAAGATATTTCGGTTGAAACCGGCGTTAATTACAGCTATCAGCATGCCGTGGACATGACGGATGAAACAAATCGCACCTACGGTCATCAATTACCCTACACGCCTTTTCATTCGGGTTCGGGCAGAGTAAATCTGATTAATCAGTGGGTGAACATTGCCTATTCGGTTATCTGGTCGGGAGTACGCTATTCAAACGCTCAGAATTACACCGAAAACCGGCTTCCAGCATACTCCGATCATAGCATATCATTGAATAAAACATTCATTATCGATAATTTAACATTCAGGCCTTCAATAGAATTTCTAAACATATTCAACAAAAATTATGAAGTAATCCGCGGATTTCCTATGCCGGGGAGATCTTTCCGGATAAACATAACCGTAAATATTTAATTTTTAAAAAATACAGATTCATGAAACGAGTTAATTTACTGATTTTAACGATTTTTGCCATTCTACTGTCGGCATGCGAAGTGGAAGATATTAAAAAGAAAACAGATTTGCCAAACGAAACGGTAAAGTTGCTGGTACTTTCTGAAGGCAGTTTTACAAACAACAACAGCACTTTGGCATATTACGACCTGAAAAATAAAACTACCGACAAGGATTATTTTCTGACACAAAACAAGCGTGGACTCGGAGAAACAGCCAACGACATGATTCGCTATGGTTCGAAAGTTTACATTGTAATGAACGGCTCAAGCCGTATCGAAATCATCGACATCAACACCGGAAAATCCATCAGACAAATTCCTATGTTCGAGGGTAACGTGGCAAAAGGTCCCCGACAGATTATTTCGCACAACGGAAAAGTTTACGTTTCATCATTCGACGATACTGTAACCCGAATTGATACTGCATCGATGACTATTGACGGCAGCCTTAAAACCGGATTTGATCCCGAAGGAATGTGCGTGGTAGGTGAAAAATTGTACGTGGCTAATTCAGGCGGTCTGGAATGGGCAAACGGATACGAAAAAACCATATCGGTGGTTGATCTGAAAACATTTTCTGAAATTCAGGAATTGGAAGTAGGAATCAATCCGGTGCACTTACATGCTGACAATCAAGGTGATATCTACGTAGTCAGTAACGGCGATTACGGTGAAAATCCTGCCAGATTTCAGCGGATAGATACAAAAACGAACACAGTAACAGATCTCAATTTGAATGTAACCAATTTCATCGTTTTCCAAAACAAGGCTTACATGTACAGTTATGATTATTTTACAAAAAAAATGTCGGTTAAGGTGTTCGATTGCCTGACCGAAAAAGTGATCAACGAACACTTTATTTCTGACGGAACTATCTTAAACATACCATATTCTATCCAAATCGACCCGTTCAACAACGATGTTTACATGACTGATGCCATTGACAATTCAGTTTCGGGCGATGTGTTTTGTTTTGATAAAACCGGAAAATTAAAATTTCAGGTCAGAGAGGTTGGCATCAATCCAAACAACATAATTTTACTCGATTAAATCCGAACCATAACAGGTTATTTAATATATAAATCAGGCAAACAGGTACAGTAGAGCGCTATTGTACCTGTTGTGTTAAAAGCTGCCCCTAACCCCCAAAAGGGGGAATAAGAAATGAAATATAGAAGTTTGAGAAAAAATATGTAATTTTGAAAGCAAATAATCTTCAAAAATACGTATAACCATTAATTTACCAACCCAAAGTCCCCCTTGGGGGATTTAGGAGCTCAATATTATGCTAATCAACGAAAGACAAAACCGCCGCGAGCGCCTGCTGAAAGTGGCAGAAGCCATGGCAACAGCTGCCCGTACAGCACCTAAAGGTAAAGGACTTGACATCATCGAAATCCTTACTGTTGCGGACGAGCATATTGCAGAACTATCGGCTGAAATGATAAAATACAGCGAAAAGTCCGGTTTGAAATTCTTTCTTCGCGATGCTGAAAACATACTTCAGGCAGAAGCAGTGATTCTTATTGGTACAAAGACCAAAACCCACGGGCTGAACTGCGGTTATTGCGGTTTCCCGACCTGCGAAGAAAAGCTACTACACGAAGAAATACCCTGCTCACTGAATAGCGTGGATGTGGGAATTGCCATTGGATCGGCGTGTGCTACAGCTGCTGATATGCGTGTGGACAGCCGGGTGATGTTTTCAGCCGGACGGGCTGCTCAGGAACTTGGCTGGATGCCCGGTTGTTCCAATATTTATGGAATTCCGATTAGTTGTTCTTCTAAAAATCCGTTTTTCGACCGCAAAACTTCAAGACCTGCCGGTGTGTGAATAATGAATAAAAACATGATATACCCTCAAATACTTTCATGGTAAATATTTCCGTAAGTCCTCTGATTTTTAATGTTTGTCCGCATTTTGCCTTTTCAGCCATTCAATGCAAGGTAAAAAACACACCGCACAGCGAAGAACTTTGGCAGGAAATCACTGCTTTTTCTGAAAAATTTGCATCGGAAACGGCTTTGAATGAAATCAATAAACTTCCCAATATTTTCGAAACTCGTGAAGCTTACAAAAAACTCGGCAAAGACCCAAACCGCTACCGACCATCGGCAGAAGCACTTTGCAGGAGGATTGTAAAAGGCATTCCGCTCTATCAGATCAACACGCTGGTGGACCTGATCAACCTTGTTTCGTTGAAAACGCGCTACTCCATCGGCGGATTTGATGTCGATAAAGTGGAAGGTGATGTAATGCTGGGCGTAGGCAAAGCCGATGAGAAATTTGAAGCCATTGGGCGGGGAATGCTCAATATTGAAGGCTTACCCGTTTATCGCGACGATATCGGAGCTATCGGCACACCCACCAGCGACGAAGAACGAACTAAAATTACCCCAGAAACCACCAATCTGCTGATGATTATCAACGGGTATTCAGGCAAAAACGGATTGGAGGAAGCAACGGAATATGCGAAAGGATTGCTCAACAAATACACTGCCCCCTAACCCCCTGAAGGGGGAATATTAGTAGGGTTATTCAAGAATTTTATAAAAGTTCAATTTTTACGTATTAAACTTCCCCTTTAGGGGATTGAGGGGCATATATATACCTTCCAAACTCACTCTCAATCACCAGCTCTTTCTTGTCCGAAGCCTCGCAATAACCCACTATCTGCGCATCGATATTGAAGGATTTGGAAATATCAATTACTTGTTGAGCATACTCCCGGGGCAGGTAAACTTCCAACCGGTGTCCCATATTGAACACTTTATACATTTCTTTCCAGTCGGTGCCTGATTGTGCGTGGATTAGTTTGAAAAGAGGAGGAATGGGGAAAAGATTGTTTTTTACCACTTTCAGATTGTCGATAAAATGGAGGATTTTGGTCTGTGCACCACCACTGCAATGTACCATTCCGTGGATATGCGGACGAAGCGTTTCGAGCATTTTTTTTACCACCGGTGCGTAAGTGCGTGTAGGTGAAAGCACCAGCTTTCCGGCATCAATTCCCAATCCTTCTATCGTATCAGTCAGTTTCTTTCCTCCCGAATATGCCAAATCTTGCGGAATCTCCGGATTGTAACTTTCGGGATATTTTTCAGCCAGGTAATTGGCAAACACATCGTGGCGCGCAGAAGTAAGTCCGTTGCTACCCATTCCGCCGTTGTATTCTTTTTCGTAAGTAGCTTGCCCGCTCGACGAAAGTCCCACAATCACATCACCCGCCTGAATATTTGCATTATCAATCACTTCCGCACGTTTCATACGGCAAGTAACGGTGCTGTCCACAATAATCGTACGCACCAAATCACCAACATCGGCCGTTTCACCACCCGTTTCATAGATATTTACGCCCATTTCACGCAGTTCGGCTACCAACTCGCTTGTTCCGTTGATTATAGAAGAAATCACTTCACCCGGAATGCGGTTTTTATTCCGACCGATGGTTGACGAAAGCAGGATATTATCCGTGGCACCCACGCAAATCAAATCATCCACATTCATAATCAGCGCATCTTGTGCAATGCCTTTCCACACGGACAAATCGCCCGTTTCACGCCAATACACATACGCCAGCGACGATTTTGTACCTGCGCCGTCGGCGTGCATAATGTTGCAATATTCAGGATCATTTCCCAAAAAATCGGGTATAATTTTACAAAAAGCCTTTGGATACAGGCCTTTGTCAATATTTTTAATGGCGTTATGCACATCCTCTTTTGAAGCTGAAACACCACGCAGGTCGTAGCGTTGCCCGCTATTTGAGTCTTGATTTGCTGACATAATTTGAATGATGTAGCTGAATGATTTTGAATTGCAAAGGTAGTAAAAACAAAGAGTGTTTGAAAGGAAAAAAAACGGAAGTTGGAAGTACGAAGCTTGTATTTACGTCTAAAAAAAATTAAGAAACTTATTTGATAAAGGTTAGGTGCTACGCACCTTTTTTCTCTCTTTTCATTTATTTGCTACAAATAGTTTGGTGCTACGCACCTGAAAGGTACGGAGTGCCGTACCATTTGTAGGCAGTCGCACCCCGAGTTATCGGTTGATAAACCGTGAAAAGTTGGATATTCTTTCATCGGATGTTAAATGTACTACTCGGAGTGCGACTAAAATAAGTCTCCTTTTGGGGGATTTAGGGGGCTTTTATCTTCCACTCTCCTTAATCATCTTTTTCACTTTCGCATTGAATTTTTTCTCTGCAAGGAGTTGTTCCAATGTTAAATGCATTCGGTAGCACCAGAAGTTGCGCGGATCTGCAGGGATGTTGATTCGTTCGGCATGCGGATTTTTGTGAGCCAGTTTTTTATCCATCGCCATCCAGTCCTGCCACGGGAGTATTACCAGCATGGCTGTGGAACGTAAATGCTGTTCGATGATTTTTTCGGCAATCATTGGCAAGCATGTTTCGGGAGCGGGTCCGTTAATTCCAAGTGCACGGTTGTAGAAGCGTTGAGTGAGTGCCGGATCTTCTTCCCACCAGGCTCGAATAGGATTCATATCGTGTGTGGATGAGGTGCAAACCGATAAATACGGAGCATCTGCCGGCATGGCGAATTCTGTATTCGGTTTTTTGGGCATTCGCTGAATTTCCAGGCTGATAATCTCCAGTTCGTTCATCACGTCGGGTACCGAGTCGGGTACCATGCCTAAGTCTTCACCACATGCCAGCATATTGGTCGACGAAATGATAGCCGGCAGCTTTTTCATGGCCTGCTCCTTCCAGAATTCATTGTGGCGATGATAGAAATATTCCACGTAAATGCGGTCAAAACATCTTCTGCGCTCTTCATCGAGGTCTTTGAATGTCTGAGAACTGTGCATGGCTATGCGGGGATGAAATTTATTCGGATTGATTTTGTCTCTCACAAGGAGCACTTGGCAGTGCAGGGCATAAAGGCCATCGCGAATTTCGACTTCTTTGGTTGTAAAATTATAACCTAATGCTGCAAAATGAGCTTCAATTTTTTTCTGACTATCGTATTCGGGCTTGAACCTGAAATTCTGCCACCCATCTGTCTGAAGGTACTCACGCATCACATCATCGGCATATTTTCCAAGAATGGCACGTATTACATGTTCCCGCAGGTAAGGTTTCAGGTAGCGGTTTTCATCCCACCACAGGCCCCGCGACTGTAATTCCTGAATACTGAAAGGTAACGAAGGGCTGAAACTTCCGGTCATTGCCCATACAGCATTTTCGGGAATTTCCCAAATGCGGAAAAAGCCCAGAATGTGGTCAATGCGGTAAGCATCAAAGTATTCCATAAATTTACGGAATCGCTCCTTCCACCATCGGTAACCGTCCTTTGCCATTTTCTCCCAGTTATACGTAGGGAAGCCCCAGTTCTGACCGGTAACTGAGAAATCATCGGGTGGTGCACCTGCCTGCATATTGAGATTAAATAGTTGAGGCTCTACCCAGGCATCCACACTACGCGGACTTACGCCTATGGGAACATCGCTTTTGAGTGCCACTCCGGATGCATGAGCATACTGATGGACCTCAATAAGCTGAATATGAAGGTGATATTGAAGAAAATAAAACAAAGAGATTTCTTTGTAATAAGCAGAGTCGGGGCTGGCCAGTTTTTCCATTTCATCAGCATTATACGCTTGATATTCAGGCCATTTTACCGAATTCGGTGTGCCGTATTTATCTCTCAACCATGAAAACACGGCATAAGGAACCAACCATTTCCTGTTCTTTTCGTAGAATTGAGAGAAATCATCAGACTGAAGCAATTTTTCACCTTCCTGCTCAAAAATCAAACGGAAATATTTCCATTTCTCATTGAGTACATTCTGATAATCCGAGAAAGTATTTTCGTTTAGTTCTTTCTTCTTTTTTTCAAAATAAGCCAGATCTCTCTTCCTGCGTGGCATTCCGACACGTTCAAGCCGTAGATAAATGGGATGCAGCGCATATACCGATACGGCATTGTAAGGATACGAATCGTAGTTGGAGTGGTTGAGTATAGTATCATTTATAGGTAAAGTCTGGATGATGTGCTGTCCGGTGGCTTTTGCCCAGTCGATCATTTTTTTTAAATCCATGAAATCGCCGGTACCGAAACTTTCTTCGCTCCGGAGCGAAAATACGGGTATGGCAACTCCTGCAGTTTTCCATTTTGGAATGGTACGGATAAAGTTTTCATCCGTTACGATGGTAAATGCTGACGGGTCAATGGATTTAACATTACGGTTGGGCCCGCCACCCCAGGCAATCACCTTATCGGTTTTAGTGTCAACTATCAGGTATTTATATTCAAGTGGAAATTTAATATCTTTGGAGTTGAGATCAATGTTCCAGAGAGGGAAATCAGTTTCGTTAAGTCTGATTTTTTTATCTTCATCCCAGTTGCCCAGCACCGCCTGATTTCCCGTTATTGCAAAATGACGGTCAGGTTCGAGCTGAGGACAGCGAAGTTGAAGTTTGAAATTGGTTTCTTCTTTTGATTTAGTCTTTGCGGCTTTTTTTCTTTTGAAAAAACAGGCTGTAAATGCAGTTGTATCAAAGGGACTATCGCCGTTTGGTGTGCGCCAGTAATCTTCAAATACAAGGCTTTTCAGGTTAGCTTTTATGCTCACTTTCCGGATACCGTCGTGCTCGTACCGGAAGTCATTATTTGCTTTTCTGATGGCATACCGATAGTTAATTTCATTTACATCATCAGGCAGTGTCAGAGATACTTTCCATTTATTTTCATTTTCACAGGTCATATCAAAACTGTCATAGGAATTTGATTCGTTGTAAATGAGCAATGTAACCGATTGACCCCAATTTGTCCTGTGATTTAATTTGAAGAGTACTTGCATGATAAATTATTTTTTACGATTACAAAAATAAAAGAAACAAGCTTTGTTTTAATGTAAATGAATATCAAGTAGTCGAAAAGTCATTTAAAACGTTTGCATAAAAAAAAGAGTCAACTACATGATGATATAGTTAACTCTTCGGATGAGGTACCTAGCAGATTCGAACTGCTGTAGACGGTTTTGCAGACCGGTGCCTAGCCACTCGGCCAAGGTACCATTTTTTACGGACTGCAAAGATAGTACAATTTTTATGTTTTATCAAAATTTAAGTCTGAAAAATAAGAATTCTCCATGTTTACAGTTGGATTTGGACTAACCTTAATTAGATAAAAAAATGGCGCAGAATAATTTTCCTGCACCATTTTCCAAACCAATCTATTATTAACTATCGAAAAAACTATTGCATTTCAGGTGTTGGGGGTGGCCCTGCAGGTCGTTTATTCAGGAGCTGACGTTCGAAATTTTTTTCGGCCCGGTAATATCTGAACAACACGTTGGGTTTAAGCAATTTACGAAGCTTAAGGTGATATTCACGGAGGTATT
Source organism: Bacteroidia bacterium (assembly GCA_009929445.1). Taxonomy (GTDB): domain Bacteria; phylum Bacteroidota; class Bacteroidia; order Bacteroidales; family Paludibacteraceae; genus UPXZ01. Next base: position 5,282 of record SAAL01000078.1, on the reverse strand, counting down.
GTGAGCGTTTTATTTCATTGTTTATCATTTTATCATTCAGATCGCGGTACTGATTTTCGGTCAGGTTTCCGCTGCGCGACTGACGAAAGAGTTCTCTTGTGTTATTGTGCAATTCCCAGTTCTTTTTCTCGTAATCCAGAAATAAAGGTTTGATAGCATTGGCTTCAGCCGGTGAGAGGCTGATTTCAGTAATGATAAATTCCCACTTTTTATCGTGAAACGCACTGATATCAAATTTTCCGCGCCTGTTTTGTGCCTGCGTTGTTATCAGTGTGAGGCACAGCAACAATAGTTGGGAGTATATTCGTAAATTTCTCATTTTGTATCTATTTTTCTGTTTCTGAAGCTAAATAATAGTCAATGATGGAGGATTCGTTCACTTGTGAGAGTACGTATGTGTCGTAATTTTCAGAGGCTAGTTTTTGCTTTTTGTTGTCGGACAAATAAACCTGACCCATCAGTAAAACCCCTGCGAGTGAAGCTGCGGCACCATACATCCACGGACGGATGATGAAACGCTTCACCTCTTTCGGAGTATCAGCTGCCATCTCATCCATTCGGGCTGCAAATTCCTCGAAATAGTTTTCAGGCAGTTTGAACGGATTTCTGTTGCCTGCTTTCTGAATTTCTATGTATTCGTTTTCTTCCATTTTCTTATTTAGACTTGGTGAAATTTCAAAAGTTTAAAACTCATTTTGTTAAAAAAATCCTGTTTTTATTCAAAATCAATCGCGACAATCAGCGTGGAGCATTTTTGTATTGCATTGTTTATTCTTTTATCAGAAAATCCTCCACTTTCCGGGCAGCGTGGTGATACGATGCTTTGAGTGCCCCGACGGATGTATCGAGAATTTTGCTCATTTCCTCGTAGGGCATTTCGTCGTAAAAGCGCATATTGAACACCAGTCGTTGTTTTTCAGGCAAAGTGATTATTGCTTTTTGAAGTTTCAGTTGCACTTCATCTCCTTCAAAATAAGTATCTGCCTGCAAATTTTGCAACATCAATTCCTCCACATCTTCAAACGAATTCATCATTCTCGCTTTTTTTTGTGAAAGAAATGACAGTGTTTCATTCGTAGCAATACGATAAAGCCAGGTTGAAATCTGCGAGTCGCCCCGAAAGTTATCCAGCCCTTTCCAGGCTTTCATGAATGTGTTTTGCAGTACATCATTGGCGTCATCGTGTACCAAAACCATTTTTCGGATATGCCAGTAGAGCCGCTCCTGATAAGTGCGTACCATTTCCGAAAAAGACTTTGCTTTCTCATCGGCAGTTTGACCTGAAGTATTTGCTAAGTTCAAATAAAACGTTGTTTTTTTATTTATACTTTTATGACTTTCAGAAAAATGAAAAGTTTAAAAACCTAAGGGAGAGTTTGCTGAAATTTCTTTGCTGGTAATTTAATTTTGGTCAACAGAACACCAATCATGATCCAGAATAGTTCTCTGATACGTGTGCATAAACCTATGTACACGCCAATGCCCGCTGGCAATGCCAGTGTGGTGGTGGCAAGTACGAATCCGCCTTCGCGCGTGCCCATTTGCATGGGTGCAAAAAAGAAAATATTAGCAATGAGTGTAGCTATCGAAACAATCAGATATGACTGTATGAATGATAGATCAAAAGCAAGCGGGATGGCCATGAAGTACACCTCGAAGCATGAGATGTATCTGGAGATTAACTCTACGAAAAGTGAGGCGAAAAAGTCTTTCTTCCGGTTGGTGTACAGGTCTGAAATCAACAGATCCATTTCGTTCAGGTGATGCTGATTTTTGTCTCTGTACAAACGAATTTTCCGTCCTACGAAGGGAAATCGGGTGGCAATGGACAGTGCATTTTTAATAACTCCTTTGGTAAAAACAGAATATGCCCATAAAATAAGCATCACGCACGACAGGAAAACTGCCCAAAGTACAATCTGAATAACTCCGGACACTTCGGGCATGATGAAAATAAATACAGGAATGGAAATGAGCCAGAAGAAGAAATGCGATACATAGTGCATCATTACATAAAGCAATACCGATGAAGTGGCTTTGTGGGTTCCCAAATCGTCTTTCAGTTTGAGCGCCTTGTAAGGTTCGCCGCCAATACTCAGCGGTGTCATGTAGTTGATGGCATAGGCGCTGATGGTAAGCTTCATCAGCTGACTTATTTTCACCTTTTTGGATTCGGGCGTTCCATCGGTAATGATAATATTCAGCGACCACGCATTGAAAAAATAAACAATTATCCAGATGCCGAAAATAGGAATAAACCACCAGCCGGTATTGCGTAGATTTTCGTAAATGGTCTTAATTCCAAGCTTATACACCATAAAAGCCAGAACCAGTACCCCGATAAGGAAGAAATAATTGTGGTATTTATTTATTTTTCCGGACATGCATTACGACGTTTAAATACTCGGTTTCAAAACATCAGGATTAATTATCAATACTTTTGCATACTTTCTCATGACGGTTTCTGATAATCATACGGTTGATATTCAAAACAACAATTTCCCAAACAAAATACACCCAGATGATATTGAAAATAACTGAGATAAACAGGATAAATGAGCGTCCGTTGAAAGTATTCAGGTCAATCATTGGCATGATTTTGCTGCTTTTGGCACGAAATGCTTTACGAACATCCTCCGGAATGTCATTTCCGTATTTTGATTGAAGCCGGCCCATCATTTTTTGCAACTCCGGAGTAAGGCGTTCCTGATTTTTTGTATAAAGAATGTACCCCCAGGTAATTACCTTATTTACACCTCTTTTCATTTTTTTATACCGTCCGGCTATGAGTTTTGAATTTTCAAACTCTTTTCCCTTGTCATTGCTGATAAAAAGTAAGTGAAGTGTTTTGTAATAATCGGTTACAGATGCCTGATTCCAGTGGGATATGGCAGAAATCAGGATTACTAATAAATAAATCCAGGGATCGTAAGGAGTGGAAAACTGAATATCCAGCCGATGAGCAAATGCAATATAAATCATCAGAAACCACAAATCGCCTGCCAGTCCATCCAGAATTCGTCCTACCTGCGATTTAATTCCGGTAAGCCGTGCCAACTGTCCGTCCACACAGTCGAGGATATTAGCAACAATTAATGCCAGAATCCCCATAACAGCAAAAGTGATGTTGTATGGGAACCACCAGAATACTCCCGCACTTACACCGACAAAAATCGAAATAATGGTTATTACGTTTGGAGTTATACCGGTATTTTGCAGCGCTTTGGCTATTTTGTAACCAACGGGGCGATAGAAAATCCTGTCGAGGAAATTTTCCGTTTCGATTGATTTCAGCGAACTTAGATATTCGCTTTTTTTATCTTTTTGTGTCATTTATTTTGTATGAGCTTATTCTAAATCAGCTTATCGGATTTTGGATTTTACTAAATCAGGTGGACGTTTTCGATTTTTCTGAATTTCTCAATTATTGAGGCTATGGCTATCGAGTCTGATGCCTGTAACTTAAATTGTTTCTGGTTTGGCTTATTCATTTCAATTAAAAAATCGTTGATCTCATAACGTAAACCTTCTTCGTCGAACTTGTAAAAATACTTTCGCGTTTGATTTTGATCTTCGTATCTGAGTTCGAAATACTCGGTTTTCCACCACGGAGCCGGTACATAGGCATACCCTTTCGTACCACTGATTATCAGATCGCCTTCCGTTTTCACTCCCAAACCCACTTTGAAGGAGGCAATAGCTTTATCGTAGATTATCAGTCCACGGGTAAATATGTCGATCTCATTTACCATATGAGAATAAAACTGTATATCGTTATAGTTATATCCTAAAATTTTGAAAATCGGTAGCAGTACATACGATGCGAGCCTTGTAATACTGCCTCCTCCCTCCTCTGCTTCAGGATTATGTAATGTATCGCTGCATAGCATCGTAAAGGAAACATCAATATCCTTAATACTGCCTATCACTCCGCTTTTCACCACTGTGATGAGGTGTGAAAAAGCCGGACAATAGGCTGTTTTGATTGCTTCCATCAGGACAAGACCCTTACTTTCGGCCAGTTTATACATTTCTTCGGTTTCGCGGGCGGTGAGAGCAAGGGGTTTTTCGCACAACACATGTTTACCGTTCGTAAGGCAACGCCGTATATAATCGGAATGAGTATGATGTGGTGCTGCGATGTAAACGGCATTTATTTTCGAAATAAATTCTTCGAAATCATTGGTATAAAAACTCAATTCATGTTTTTCACAAAAAATTCTGGCCGAATCGATATGAGGGTTGAAAACGCCTTTTACTTCAATGCCACTCACATATTTCGATTCAGGAACAAACTTCGCGGCTATGCATCCGCTTCCGATAATGCCCAATTCGGTTACCGACTGTGCCTCAATTCTCAGCTGTGTGCTCGATACTCCTTTGGTTCGTTCCAGATACACCACCTGACAGTATTCTTTGAGGTAGTCGAACTTGCCTAACCAGTCCGAACCGATGGCAAATATATCAACCCCGTATTTGAGTATATCATCAATTTTTTGTCCTTCATATTCTTCAATGATAATTTCATCGGCAAAACCGGCTTCTCTTACATCATTAATCCGTTCCATCAGCGAACGGTGTACGTTGAGCTTGCCTCTGCCCCGGTCGTAATTGTCGGTGGTTACGCCTACAATCAAATAATCTCCCAATGACTTCGCCCGATTTAACAGGTTGATGTGGCCCTGATGAAACAGATCGAATGTTCCGTATGTAATCACTTTTTTCATGTGTTTATTTTTTATTTTTTACACTATGGAAACATGTAACACGCCATTTATCATCTCATTGTGTTTGAGAGGTTTATCTAAAGGATGTTTCACCTGATTTATTTATATTTATTTGTCGGGAGAGAATTGATCATTGAAATATCCATTTTAGTTTGTTCTGTTATTTCAAATGGACGTTTCGTTTTTTTCAAAATTTCACGTTCGTATCCTGTTCTCACTTTTCATTGCCGCATCTGCCATCCTGAAAGCATATGTATCAAAAATATTTGAATTTTTCTGGTATTACACTTGCAAGTTCCGGAAAAATTCAGATTTATGAAAAACAAATGACAAAGTTAGTAATTTTTTAATTTATTTAATCCATTCCAAGTTCCAAAAATTCATTCACAAGTACATAGAGATAAAATCAAAGGCATTTTATCGTGTAAATCAATACTGTAAAAACTTATTTTCTTTTTTGGTTCTACTGGATTTCCTGTGAAGAAATAAGTTTTTTATCTTTGTTTCATGAAAACATCCGTTGAGAATATATTAGAGAAAATACTATTACCCGTT
>SAAL01000077.1 GCA_009929445.1 Bacteroidia bacterium | reverse complement strand
GACGGAGAACAATTATAGTCATTTTTTTCCATCGGAGCAAAGGGGGGAGTCCTTCCTCCCTGGCTCTGAAAAAATAATCTATACTATCCTGCCGTCAAAGTTGCATTTACTAATTGAATTTACAACATGAAAGAAAATAACTATTGTATAATCATGGCGGGAGGGCTTGGTTCTCGTTTCTGGCCATTCAGCAGGAATGAAAGACCCAAGCAGTTTCTTGATTTTTTCGGTACCGGTCGTTCGCTGTTGCAAATGACTTTTGACCGTTTCAGAAATGTGGTTCCTGCTTCAAATATTCTGATTGTTTCCAATATAATCTACAGGAATCTGATTCTGGAACAGTTACCCGAAATTAAATCCGAGCAGGTGCTTCTGGAACCGACAAGAAGAAATACAGCACCCTGTATTGCATACGCTGTAAACAGAATAAAGGCTACAACCTCCACTGCAAATATCATTGTAGCTCCCTCTGACCACCTGATCATGAAAGAAGAACGTTTTATCGAAACAATTCAGGAAGGACTGGATTTTGTTGAGAAAAACAACAGTCTGCTCACACTGGGTATTAAGCCGAGCAGACCCGAAACAGGCTATGGCTATATTCAGGTCGGAGAAGGAACCGAAAATCCACGCAAAGTGAAAACTTTCACTGAGAAACCAAATGCAGAACTCGCACAGGTTTTTTTTGAAACAGGTGAATTTTTCTGGAATTCAGGTATTTTTCTATGGAATCTGAAAACGATTGACAGCGCTTTCAATATATACCTGCCTGAAGTTGCAATGAAATTTAATGCAGGAAAAGATTTTTACAATACTGAGAAAGAGCAGGATTTCATCGATGAAATGTATCCCTCATGCCCAAACATCTCTATTGACTACGGAATAATGGAGAAAGCAGAAAGTGTGTACGTGCTATGCGCCGAATTCGGTTGGTCTGACTTAGGAACGTGGGGTTCACTTTACGATTTATCGGCTAAAGATGACAATCAGAATGTAATTCTTAAATGCGAAACCATAATGTATGACAGCAACGAGAATATCATAGCACTACCCAAAGATAAACTGGCTGTAATTCAGGATTTAAACGGATACATCGTTGCCGAATCAAACAATGTACTTTTAATCTGTAAACGATCGGACGAACAACGTATCAGGCAGTTTGTCAACGATGCTAACTTCAAATTTAAAGGAAATTATTCTTAGTGATTTTTTCAAACAGAGTTTGCCGGCAAGGCAAGCTCTGTTGATTATCAGTGAAATAGTAAGTGCAATTTGTTCAGATTAAGATTATTTCTTTTTCAGAATGAAGAATCTTATATTCACTTAATTTTTCAACTCCACCATCCACTTTTCATGACTGACATAATACATGTACTGCCCGATTCGGTTGCCAATCAGATAGCAGCCGGTGAGGTGATTCAGCGACCGGCTTCTGTAGTGAAGGAACTGGTAGAGAATTCGATTGATGCCGGTGCTAAAAATATTCAGGTGGTAATTAAAGACGGAGGAAATGCGCTCATTCAAATAGTAGATAACGGCAAGGGAATGAGTGAAACTGACGCACGAATGTCGTTCGAACGACATGCCACTTCTAAAATAAGGCAGGCAGAAGATCTTTTTTCGCTCCGAACAATGGGATTCCGCGGCGAAGCACTCGCATCGGTGGCAGCAGTAGCACAGGTTGAAATGCGAACAAAGCGTGAAGACGACGTATTGGGCACGCTGATAGAAATTGCCGGTACCCGCGTATTCAGGCAGGAATCGGTTCTGTGTGATACAGGAACGAACATTTCGGTGAAAAATCTTTTTTTCAATGTTCCTGCACGGCGTCGTTTCCTGAAATCTCAGTCCACAGAAATGATGCATGTACGTAATGAATTCTTTCGTATTGTGCTGGTGCATCCCGAAATAAGCTTTTCATTGTTTGAGGACGATAAGGAGCTGATGGTATTGCCTGTATCGTCACTGAAAGCGAGGATTGAAAATGTTTTTGTTATGTTTTCAAAAAAAAGGATGGACCAGCAGTTGCTTCCGGTAGAGGCGGCCACAAGTCTTCTGAATATTCGCGGATTCGTGGGTAGACCCGAATTTGCCCAAAAAAATGCTCAACAGTATTTCTTTGTAAATGAACGATATATGCGTCATCCGTACTTTCACAAGGCGGTAATGGTAGCGTACGAAAAATTGATTAAACCGGGTGAAAATCCCAACTATTTCATTTATTTCGACATTGATCCGAATTCCATTGATGTGAACGTACATCCGTCCAAGACTGAAATAAAATTTGATAACGAACAGGCTGTCTGGTCAATCATCCTTGCTACCGTTAAGGAAGCCCTTGGCAAGTTTCAGGTAATGCCGCCACTTGATTTTGACCAGGAAGATTCGCCCGATATTCCTGTGCTGGATAAAACTACCCGCATAGTTCCTCCCAGAATCAATTTTGATCCGAATTACAATCCGTTCGGGAAAACATCCACTACTTCAAAAAGACCTGATTACGACTGGGAAAAACTCTACGATGATTTCAATAAAAATAAAGAAAAAGGAAAAGCCCCGTCCGGTACAGCAAATACTGAATGGGTGGATGCTGAAATTCCAATTCAACAGCAGCTTGAAATAACCGATGCATCGGCAGATTATCTGCAGTTCAAATTGAAATATATACTTACCAGCGTAAAATCCGGACTCATGCTGATTGACCAGCACCGGGCACATTTCAGAGTCCTTTTTGACCGGTATATGCTCATTATACGCAATCAGAAGGGTGTGTCTCAGCAGATGCTTTTTCCTGAAGTTCTGGAACTGGAGACCGGAGAAGTGGTAATTATTGAGCGAATTCTTCCCGAATTACTTTGGATAGGGTTTGATATTGAAAATTTTGGAAAAAACGCGTATGTTATTAATGGTATTCCGGCTGAGATGGGTGCAGGATCGGTTTTATCCTTGCTGAAAGAACTGATTGCCGAAGTGCAACTCACCGAACTAAGTGTAAGTGAAACCATTCAGGAAAAAATAGCGTCGGTGATGGCACGCAAAACAGCTATCCAATACGGGAAAAGTATGACACTGACTGAGATGACTCACTTGTTTCAGGATTTGTTCAGTTGTGATAATCATCAGTATGCTCCGGATGGTAAACCAATTATTACTGTATTACTAAACGAAGAAATTGAAAAGCGATTCAGGTAAAATGAGCAGGAGAGTAAAGGAACAAAAAAAATGCGGTGAAATTCACCGCATTTTTTTGTAATTGATATTATTTCGTTGTTATTAGTCCTCTTTCACTTGTGGCATAATCAACTTATAACCTTTGCCATGAATGTTGATGATGGCTACATTCGGATCATCTTTGAGCAATTTGCGCAATTTGGTAATGTATACGTCCATGCTTCTGGCATTGAAGTAATTATCATCTACCCAGATTGTTTTCAGTGCAAAATTGCGTTCCAGGATGTTGTTGGCATTTGCAGCCAGCAGATTAAGCAATTCAGATTCTTTGGTAGTCAGCTTTTTAGCTTTGCCGTCAAATTCGAGTGTCTGCTTTTGTGCATCGAAGGTAAATCCACCAATCTGATAGGATACCACATCTTTTGATTTTTTTCCGCGAACTCTGCGCAGAATTGATTCAATCCGATATAGCAGTTCTTCCATGCTGAATGGTTTTGATAGATAATCGTCAGCACCCAGTTTGAATCCCTGCAGTATGTCTTCTTTCATGGACTTGGCTGTAAGGAAAATGATAGGAACTTCGATGTTCATAGCTCTGATGTCAGCTGCCAGGGCAAAGCCGTCTTTTTTTGGCATCATTACATCCAACACACACAAGTCATATTTATTGCGTGTAAACGCTTTATAACCAGCTTCACCGTCAGGCTGCAGATCGCAGTCATACCCTTTTGTTTGCAGGTATTCCCTCAATAACATGCCAAGATTTTCGTCGTCTTCGCATAGTAAGATTCTTACTTTTTCTTCGTTCATAATTTTAGTAATTTTTAAGCGTTGGTATTATTATCGTAAATTTTGTTCCGAGACCGAGTTCACTTTCAACTTTTATTGTTCCGCGATGATCATTCACTATTTTTTTTACATAAGCCAATCCTAATCCGAATCCTTTGACGTTGTGAAGATTGCCGGTCGATACACGATAAAATTTTTCAAAAATCCGTTTTATGTTTTCTTTTTTAATTCCAATTCCGTTGTCTTCTACACTGATACACAGATTTTCTTTTTCGTTCCATGTTTCAATACTTAAAATAGGCGATTTGTCGCAGTATTTCAGAGCATTGTCCATCAGATTAAAAATAACGTTAGTGAAATGCACTTCGTCAATCAGCAGCAGGTCGTTTTGAGCTTTAAGGCTTGTATTGATTTCGCCTCCTTTGCTGGTTACTTTCAGAGAAAAACTACTGATAATATCTTTAATCAGGTTGTTAATGTGTATTTCAGTCAGTTTGAGTGTTGCCTTTTCATTCTCAAACATAGACATTTGCAATACTTTCTCTACCTGAAGGCTCAACCGTTTTGTTTCATCTCTTATTACGTTGGACACATGTTTGAGCATTGCCGGATTTTTACCTACTTCAGTATCCTGCAGCATTTGCGATGCAAGAGAGATAGTCGAAATCGGAGTTTTAAATTCATGTGTCATATTATTAACAAAATCATTCTTAATAGTGTTCAGTTGTTTCTGCCTGAAAATGATTATAATAGTGATAACAAATATGCCAAGTGTGAGCAAAACTACTCCTATTGATGGTAAAAGCAGATTCAGCGATTCGAAAATAAAGTTTTTTTTCGTCGGGAATACAATCTGAATGAATGTTTCTCGTTGTGTGTCTTCTCGCGGGAACAGTTTCTGCAGGTACACATCTGTATTCGGATTTCCATTCACGTTGATTGTTTTATTACACTGATAGATTACTTTATTTTTTTTATCCACTATGGAGTAATAAAAAGGCAGTTCGATGCCGTTGCTCTTGAAATAAGTATCCAGTATTTCGTCGAGTTCCAGGAAATCAACGCGCTCGCTGATATCCTTGTTTTCAGATTCGTGCAGCCATCTGAATACAGCCTGATCGAGAATTGTTTTTGAACGTGAAAAATTAAGCTGAAACTTTTCACGCAGGAATTTGGATGTTTCCTCGATTGTAGCTTTCCCGTGTCCCGTCGAGAGCCTTATTGAGGGTGTCAATGGATCTTTATTCCAGTCTCTTCGCACTGAATCGGTAATTCTCAGATCAGTCGAAGGTTTCCTGTATGAATTACTGCTTCTGTTGGTCTGAATATATTTATCATCTTCCAATGTTTGTGCCAAAAATTTCAATGCTTCGTTCTCCTCGAGCAAGGTAACAGTCTGAATCAGGCTTCTCTTTACACCGTCATCGAACTGCTTTTCAGCAAGTGCTGCGGTGGCGGATAAGTACCTGAACTGCAATGCTATAAGCGCTCCGAATGTAACTGCCATCAGCCCTATTAATAACCAAAGCGTACTTTTTTTCATGACTTTACAAAGGTAGAATAAAACGAAATGTTAATTTAACATTTAACACAATTTAACTCGACAATTTATTAACATTAGTGATTTGCCAGTCGATTAGCCGATTGATGTTCAACAAATCTCCGATTATTATATTTAACGTAAATAAAATAAATTTTGTTTATTCAATTTATTTATAAATTTTTACTTAAAACAATGATTCATTATTTGTAATTTTGCATTCAAGATGAGTTTTGCTATGGAACAGAACAGACAAAAATGGTTTTCGCTTTTTATTTGTAATTTCTTTGGAGTTTTCAATGATAATTTTCTGAAGAATTCCATAATTTTTGTCACCATAGCATGGTCTCTGCCTACGTGGTTGTCGCATTCTCAGTTGATTTCCATTGTAAGTTCCTGTCTAGTTATCCCTTACCTGATATTTTCTCCGCTTGGCGGAAGATTTGCTGTACGGTATTCAAAACTGAAAGTTTTTCGGGTGCTCAAATTGATTGAAATTCCCATCATGATGATTGCGTGCGTGGCATTTTTCAAACACTGGATAGTGCTTGCCATTGTTTCTATGCTGATTATGGGTATTCAGAGTTCGCTTTATTCACCCTCCAAGTATAGTTTAATACGTGATATAGGTGGCGAAGAGGGAGCTTCGTTCGGTAGTGGCATGTTTGAGACGATGGCTTTTCTGGGCATTTTATTGGGAACATTCGTTGCATCGGTTGTTTCAGATCATTTTTCTTTGTGGCTTTTTTCTTCCGTGATTTTGGGAATTGCACTGATGGGTTATTTATCTTCAAAAACAATCAAAGCGGTGGAGTTGCCGGTCGAAAAAACTGGTTCGGAAACGCTTAATCCGATTCGCTTCGTCAGGCAAAATTATCTTTTTGCCAGGGAACACAAACTGGTAAACAGTGCAATAATCGGTTCATCTTCTTTCTGGCTTATTTCAGGCATGGTTCAGATGAATGTAATTATTCACTGTAAAAATGTATATGGAGTTTCCAACTCGCTCACAGGTCTTGTGATGGCATTTGCGGCCATTGGTATAGCGGCAGGAACTTCGGTAACGGGTAAATACTCGGGCACTGTCGTTAGAAAAGGATTGATAATACCTGCCCTGTGTGGTATGATTCTGAATCTGGTTTTATTATTGATTGTGCCATTATCTTTTGGAACGTTTGCAGCGGGTATTGTAGTTTTTGCATTCATAGCCGGAGTTTTTCAGGTTCCATGCATGGCTATGATGCAGCAGGCTGATTTGGGAAGAAAAAGAGGAGATACGATTGCGTATCTTAATATGATGAATTTTTTATTTATTCTGGCCGGAACCGGTTTGTTTTCACTTACAACAGCTCTGACCGGCGAAAATAGTTATGCCGTATTTGGAGTTATGATTGCGGTTTGTGCTGTAATTCTCCTCTATTTCGCATTCAGATATCCCGATTTCAGAACAGAAACACGGCTCTTGTTCGAAAAATCTGGTAATCAATTATAAATAGTTTTTTTAAAAATTTTGAAAAGATAAGATATAGTATGAACAAAAAAATACGCTTTGCTATTAGCTTTTTAATTGTTGTTTTAGCATTAACAGCATGTAACCAGTCATCCAAAACTTCAGAAGGTGATGGTAATCATTTTTCGCAAACAGAAAAAACCAATGCGGAAATACAACCGAATACTGCAGCCGAAATTTATGTCAAAAAGCAAGTGCCCGTGTTGTGCTACCACCGAATTGAAAACGGACGAAACGATGAATATACCGTATCTCCGGCCACATTTGAAGCACATATGAAGGCGCTGGCAGACAGCGGTTATCACAGTATCAGCCCGGATCAATACTATGAATACCTGGTTTACAATGCAGAATTGCCTGAGAAACCGGTGATGATTACCTTTGATGATTCACGCGTGGAACATTTCACTATTGGAGCACCTGTGATGGAGAAATACGGTTTCAAAGGGGTGTTTTTTATTATGACCATCACTTACAACAAGAAGAACTACATGACAACCAATCAGATTGCGGAACTTTCAAAAAACGGACACACCATTGGTTTTCACAGCTGGGATCATACACAGGCAATAAAATATGGCAACGACTCCATTCTGAAAAAAAACATCATCGAACCGAGAAAGAAGCTGGAAGAAATTATCGGAAAACCGGTTGAATATTTTGCATACCCTTATGGATTGACCGATGAAAGAACCACTGCTCAAATGAATGATTATTTCAAAATGTCATTTATACTTTCAACAAAGCAAGATTCGATAAACCCTATTCAGTCGGTCAGAAGAATGATTGCGCCTGAATGGAAGCCTCAAAGCCTGCTCCGGGCAATGGAAAAAACATTTAGCCGAAGATAATCCCGAATGACTTTTAGCGGGGTTTTTTATTGACGTGATACTTATCTTTTCCGGATGGATTGAATTGTTTGCATTGCCTTGTCGCGCGATGAAACAAATTTGAAATTATCCAGAATGAGGTGTTGGTTTTCCCAATCGAGTATGTTTGGCGCCATAATGTTGAATACCTGTAATTTCTCATCATCAAATGTAAACAGGCTCATCATGCGCACGCACTGACGGCAGGTGAACGCACGACCGTAAACTCCATTTCGGATAGATGTCATTTTATCTTCCCTGAAAGGCTGACGATTTGCAGTAGTGTATAAATCCTGAAACTCCTTATCGCTCATTACAGCTGGAGAATTTCCCATGTTTGGGTTATTCTCCGGATATGCCGGATAGCTTGAATTGCTCATTTCCGGATATGAATTTCTACCATAATAAGTTCCGGTGGGAAAAGTGGTCATACTTTCCACTATGTCATTATAAAACCCGACAATCAGATTTTTTTCGGTCGTAGTGTAAACCCATTCCTCTCCTTCACGGTCAAAATTTCGGTAGTCCGGATTTCCCAGCATTCGTTTTATTTCAGTTTTGGTCATACCTCTTTCTATGCTCATCATGTTTCGGTTGCTCAACCTCCATAGGCTGCAGCTGCTAAGAATGAAGCCGATAAAGATAAATAACGGAAGGTGCTTTATAGTTTTCATATTCAGAAAGTTGGAGTTTTTTTTTGAAAATTGTGTTTTAGGAGCCGTAAATCATCTATAACTTCTAAAAGTCAACAAAAACTATGCTAAAGAAAAATACAGGAGAATCAAACACAGGGTGGGTCGGAAAAATGATTGAATATGAATATTCCGGGCACTCAACTGTTCCTGTGCCGTAAAAAAGAACAGCAGCCTATTTTATTAGACTGCTGATTCCTTTTTTTAAAAAACATCCTGGTTTACTATCTATTTATTAGGTGTTTTCCAGATTTTTGTTTCCTTGCATTTTACCACATCTACCTGATTGCCAACTTGCAGGCGGAAATCGCCTTCTTCAAGCGTCCATTTTCCAAGTTCATTCACAAATGCAAGGTCATCGGCAGAAATACTTAATTTCACCGTTTTAGATTCGCCGGGGTTCAACTCGATTTTTTCAAAAGAGCGCAAACGTCTAACGTCAGGCGTGAGACTTGCCACCAAATCACTGCTGAAAAGCATCACCGCTTCTTTCCCAATCACGCTTCCGGTGTTTTTCACATCTACGCTTACTGTCAGACTGTCGCCGGAAATAAATTCTTTTTTATCCACAGAGAGATTTGAGTATTCAAAAGTAGTATAGCTCAATCCAAATCCGAACGGATACTGAACCGAAGTCTGAGCTCCGTAATCATAAGCGCCTTCCATTTTTCCGTCGATATTCTGGCTTGGTTTGTGGTCGTAAGTGAGAAGCCCCTGTTCGTATTTTGGATAGGTGTAAGGCAGTTTTCCGCTTGGATTTACATCGCCTGCAAGGACATCGGCCAGTGCATCGGCTCCGTAGTTGCCCGGCAGATAAAGCTGGATAATTGCTTTGGATTCCGGTTCAATAGTACGGATAATGCGCGGACGACCTTCGTTCAACACCAAAATAACCGGCTTGCCTGTTTTGAGCAATGCTTTTGCCAGGGCAGTCTGATTTTCTGAAAGCACCAGCTCTTCAAGGTTTCCAGGAGTTTCGCAATAGGAATTTTCACCCACGCAAAGTACAATGTAATCTACTCCTGATGCAGCTGCTACTGCCTGTCCGATTTGCGGAGGAAGTTCTTCAAAATATTGTCCATCCATTTTGTATTCCACTCCGGCAGCATATCTTACATTGCCTTCGCCGAATTTATTTCTCATGGCTTCCAGAATTGTGTTGTATCCCTGAGCAAATTCTTCGGTTTTTTCACCTTGCCAGGAATAGCTCCAACCACCGTTCAGCGTGCGCATTGAATTGGCGTTTGGTCCTGTGACCAGAATTCGTGCTCCTTGTTTCAAAGGAAGAGTATTATTCACGTTTTTCAGCAAAGTAATTGATTCGTCAGCAGCTTTTTTAGCGGCCGCTTCATGCTCTTTGCTTCCAAATTTTGGATAATCTGCTACGCTCCAATTTGGACGGTCGAAAAGTCCCAATCTGAATTTCATGCGCAGTACGCGTCTTACGGCATCGTCGATACGGCTCATCGGAACTTCTTTGTCTTTTACAAGTTGTACCAGGGTTGGGCAGAAAGCAACATTGTAAGGCTCCATCACCATATCAACGCCGGCATTGATAGCTGCTTTTACAGCGCCTCTGTAATCAGCAGCAATGTGGTCGCGATTGAAAAGGTTAGGTATGTCGGCCCAGTCGGAAACGATTACTCCGTCAAAATTCAATTCATTTTTCACCCATTCTGTTATCAACCGGTGGTCGGCGTGGGTAGAAACGCCGTTGATAATACCCGAGTTCACCATCAGCGAGAGAGCTTTTCCTTCAACAATAGAAGCCCTGAAAGGCTCGAAGAATTTTTCACGAAGTTCCCTTTCAGAAATAACTGCCGGTGTACGATCTTTACCGGAAACGGGCACACCATATCCCATGTAGTGCTTGATACAAGCTGCAATATAATCGCGTCCAATGTTGTTGTGGTCGGGTCCCTGGAAACCTTTTACTGATGCAACGGCCATGCGGGCATTCAGGTAAGGATCTTCACCATAACTTTCCCACTGGCGTGACCAACGGGCATCACGGCCGAGGTCCATAGTAGGATTAAATGTCCAGGGAATATTGCTGGCACGTGTTTCGTAAGCCGAAATTCTTGAGCCTTCTTCGGTCAATGCAGTATTGAAAGTTGCGGCCATTCCAATTTCCTGTGGAAAAAATGTACCGCCGGCAGTATAGGTCGTTCCGTGGTTGGAGTCAATTCCGTAGATAACCGGAATTCCGGTCTCTTTGATAGCTCTTTCCTGAATGGTGCGGACAATGTATTCCCAAACTTCGGGAGTGCGGGCACGGTTGTTTGCAGTATTGAGGATGGATCCAACTTTGTATTTTCCAATAACGGTATCGAGCATAGCCTGATCAATCTGGAAAGGTTCGTCACTTGAAAAAACGTTTGGTCCTTTGCCGATTACGTCGAGCGTAAATTGTGCCATCTGACCAACTTTTTCTTCGAGCGTCATATCCGCCATGATTTTGTCAATTTTCTTCTCGATGGAGGAATCCAGGTTTTCTCCCGATTTCTTTTGATTACAGCCGATAAGCACAAAAACAGCCGCCAGCAGTAAAATTCCAATTTTCTTGTTCATAATGAATTGTTTTTTTTTCGTGTTTTTATAGATTTTTTTTTGTTTTAGCATTGAAAAATTGAAACCCTATTTTTGGTAAACTCTCACGTAGTCAATCTCATAAGTGGCAGGAAGAGCAGCAGGATCTATCCCCTGCGCACCGCCCCAGTTACCACCCCAGGCCATGTTTAATTTCAGGTAAAATGGTGCATTGAAGGGCCAGGTAGCTTTGTTGTTTTGATTGTCATTGGAAAATTTGAAATACTCTTTTCCGTCAGCAAATCCTTTGATATAAGTTGGAGTCCATTCCAGGGAATATACATGAAATTCGGTGGATGCATTTGACACAGAGGTTTTGTTCCCTTTTTGAGTCCCGATGCTGTGGTTATAAGCAGCAGTGTGAACGGTGGAATGTACAACATTTGGTTCATAACCTACAAATTCCATAATATCAATTTCACCGTCATCCGGCCATTTATTGAAGTTTTTCGGCATCATCCAGAATGCAGGCCAGGTGCCTTTTCCCACGGGCATTTTCATACGTGCCTCAAAGTATCCGTATAGCCAGCTGTCTTTGGAATTCATTCGGATGGAAATGACTTCGGAAGCTCTCTTTTTTGCGATGATTTTTAAAGTTCCGTTAGAAATAACCGCACTCGTATCTGTTCCGTAAAATCCGGGAACATAATTTTGAATTTCGTTGTTTCCCCATCCGCTTGCACCCGTTTCATACCACCAGATTGACTCTTTTGGAAGCGGATTTTTGCCATTACCCAGTTTTGTATCGTTGAATTCGTCCCACCAAACCAGGTTATATCCTGTAGGAACAAATCCACTGTGCTCACCTGTGCCACCGGTTTGTCCGGTTCCGGCAGCTTGTTTTACTGAAAATGTCTTAGTAGTTTCTTTCGCAGTGAATGTGAGTGTTGCGGTTCTCACTTTGTCGGTAGGATTTTTCCTGACTATTACGTTGAAAAACGAACCGGCTGGAAATCCGCCGGAAGCTGAAGTAATGCACCAGTTCTGATCGGAAGTAACTTTCCACGCCGTATTGGTGGTGATGGTGATCTTTTGTGACTCGCCGTCAGCCGGAAAATCAGCGAGAGTTTCCGGTGAAAATGTCCAAACTACAGGCGTGTTGGGTTTAGGTTCATCAGTGCCGGTTCCATTTTTACTGCCACAGTTAGACAGCAGTAGCAATGTTAAGATTAAAAAGAAATTCATATTTTTCATGCGTAAATAATTATTAAATGAGCCCACCAACTTCGGACTGTTGAGTGCTGTTTGTCAGAGTTTTTGTATCATTTGCCACGACTTTCAAGTCGTGGATAGTTGAATATCCTAAGTATTGGCTTTAGCCAAATTTGTTCCAAATATAATGAAATAAAAATAGTTTTGGACTAAAACCCGATGTTGAAAGTAACTTTATCCACGACTTTTTAAAGTTGAGGTAATAAAAAATGCAGTTTTCCCTTCGGGGGATCTGCCTGCGGCCCCGACAGGTCGGGATAAACCAGGCAGGTTTATGGGGACTTCCCGCCATACGCTTGTGACGAAAAATTGTAGGAAAGACTGCAGCCAAGCAGTCTTTCCTTGAGAAGAGAATTACTTATTCACCAAACGAAAAATCATCAAAGAAGAAGAAGCCGGGTCCGGCATGTCCTTCTGCACCAAATTGTATCACGATTCTATCGTAGTCTGTTCTGGAAGCTACACCGCTGAAATCATACGTCAATTCAATCCATTTGTCTTTTACTAAATCTGCTTTTACAATCTCAGTTTGTGTTTCCCACGGTGCGGGATGCTCGCTGTTTTGTAATTTGATGGCCAATTGCGGTTGCAGTTTTGCATTGGAAATCCAAGAACCTGCCGTAGCATGGTCAGTTGTATAATCGTTATACGAAGGAATAAACACTTTAATCTTGATTTTATTTTGTTTTGTCAGGTCAAATTTATAGTCAGCTGCCGTAAAACGCATATTACTATAGAATTCAGCAGGTTTCTGGTAGCGGTACACTTTATTTGAAGTGTTCAGAGGTACTGGAAGCGGATTGTCAACTACAGCACTCTTATCGCCCATGGCATCGTGAGTCAAAATAACTTTTGGAGTTGCACCTTCAAAGTCTTCAGACAATGGAACAACTTTTGGTTCTTTCACAACTGCAGGAGGCGGAACGTTCAGTTCTTCCAAGCAATATACAAATACCCAGTCCTGACCTTCAACGGTGTTATTTACCCGAAGAGCCATCACTTTGTCTGTCTGATAGAATACTTCGTATTCTTGCGAACCACAGTAGTATCCCATGAAGGCATTTCCTGAAAGTTTCAGAATTGGATTAGCTCCGGTTTCGTCGATAGAGAAAGTGTAAGCTCCGCCGTTGTATGAGAAGAATACGTCATCACCGTTTTCTCCGGTAACAGTAAAACCACCAACACTTGCCGAACTTGCTTTACGTCCATATCCTTCGCCACCATTGGTAATGTTAAGTTTTACACCGGCTTGGATGAAATTAAATTTGAAATCATACATCTTCCATGAACCTTTTTCATTCGGACCTGCTCCCCACCATTCTTGTCCAAATGAGCCTTGTGGTCCTAAGCCCATGTGCCCTTTCACGTTCTTTCCTGTTGCGTCAGCTACTTCTTTCGCAAAGTTGTTGTATTGGTCAAAAACCCACACCTTTCCGGCAGGATTTTCCATGCCGCCCGTGAGGTTAATATAAGCTTCGGAACTAACCAGACTGAAATCGCTGTTTGCAATTTTCAACGTGGAATTTTTTGAAACAGCTGTTCCGTCAGGATTGTAGATTGTCAGCATAACCGGATAATCACCGGCTTCCGGCAGCGTAAGTTCAATTTTATCTTTGGAGAAAGTTTGTAAATCGCCTTTTACATCCACTGTCCAAACCGCTGAAATAACGCCTTTGTGAGGTGTGGTATTGGTCAGTGTTACGATGTTCGGGCTTTTTGCAGATGGAGTGATGGTAAAAGAAACGTCTTCAGCCTTTACGGGCGTCATATCTCCCAGCGCATATGAAGCATCTTCAACCGGATTACAAGCGGCAAAAAATAGCACCGCCATGAGCATCCACGATAGATTTTTAATTATTTTTTTCATAAAGTAGTGTATTAATATGGATTTTGTTCAAGTGCAAATTCAGTACCGGCTGTTTTCTCAATTTCCAACTGAGGAATCGGCAAGTATTTCTTATTCGTGGTCCAGGTTCTGGAGCTCTCGGTAAGAGATTCGGTAAGTACAGAAGGTGCATCGCCCCATCTTACTAAGTCCCAATAACGCATTCCTTCACCTACGAATTCACGACGGCGTTCCAGTTTGATGTTGGCAGCGTTGGCAGGAATTGAATTGTCAACTCCAAATGCGCGTTTGCGAACCTGATCCAAACAGCTTTGAGCGGTAAGTCCGCCTACGGCAGCTTGACTGTGCATTGCTACAAGTTCGGCGTAGTTCAACAACGTTTCAGCATATCGGAAAATACGGAAATTGTTGGCGTAGTTCAAGTCGGTATCACCGTTTGGATTGTAACCAACGCGTGCAGCGTATTTTGCCATAAACAAACCTGTGTCCTGGAAACGAGCTGTGTAGTCAACGCCGGTCCAGTCGTTGATAGATCCGTCTCTACGTTTGTCACCGTTTTCAAAAATGTTCCAAGTAGTTTTACGAACCGGTCCAAATCCCCATCCGCCTTTGAAATCACCAACGTTTGCGCCTGTGTTCAGACCGTTTGGAGAAATAAATGCCGGAAGGTTGGTGCCGTATCCCTGCCATCCGCTTGACCAGGTTTTACCTTGAGGAAGCTGGTTTGATTCAAGGATTGATTCTTCGCAGAATTCATTTTCATTCAGCCACATGGTGGTGAAGTTGTCCATCAATTTGTATTTACCGCTGTTGATGATTTCGGCCATGTCTTTGGTCACATCCGCATAGCGTGCAGCATCTTTTTGATACATTACCACGCGGGCTTTCAGCATCATCACGGCAGCTTTAGTGATACGTCCTACGTTAGCGTCAGATTTGCTGTAGTTCATTGGAAGAGCGTTGCTGTTGGCAGCTTCGATGTCTTTCATGATTTCGGCATACACTTCGTCGGCTTTCATCTGTTTTGCCATGTAAAGCGGTGCAGGAAGCGGTTCGGTGAAATAAGGAATATTTCCCCAGAATTTCCACAACAAATGAGTGTAATAAGCACGCAGGAAGTGAGCTTCAGCTCTGTACTGAGCAAGTTTTTCATCCGTAACTTCCACTGCATTGTCACAAGCTATCAGCGTGTTGTTGCAACGAGCTATTCCGGCGTAATAAATATTCCAAAGTCCTTCCGGAATTTCATTCGGAGTACAGGTGTAAAGCGAAACCAGATATAGTTGATGCTGGTCTCCGGCATCACCACCGCCTTTGAAAATATCGTCGGACATCAAGTCAGACATCAATGGAAGTGAGTTGTAGTTATTATTTGCGTAGCTGTCAAAAAGTAGAATTTGGTACGCAGAAGCAAGGTATGACTTTATCTGATCTTCTACCGCAGGCTGTCCGTCCAGCATACTGTCAGTAGGTCTTGAGCTCAGGAAATCATCACCGCAAGAGGTAAGCCCGAGTAAGGCTATTGTGAAAATTAAAATATATTTTTTCATGGAATTAGTTTTTAGAATGTGATGTTAGCACCTACTGATATTGTTCTTGATTGTGGATAAACGCCACGGTCGATACCGATTGTAGTGTATCCTCCGGATGCGATTTCAGGATCAAAACCATCGTATTTTGTCCAGGTAAACAGATTTTCTGCCGAAACAAACAGTCTTAATTGCTGTACAGAAGCCTGTCTTGTAAGATTGTAAGGCAGTGTGTAACCCAATTGAGCCGTTTTCAGGCGCAGGTAAGAACCATCTTTCACATAAAGATCCGATGAACGCCAGTTGGCATTTTCGTTTTTACTTGTCATTCTTGGAATGTAATTCGAAGTTCCTTCTCCATGCCAGCGTTGAAGCATCCATGCCGGACGGTTCATTGCAGGAATATCACCTCGTTGGAAGAAATCGTACATGTCATTTCCGTAGGTTCCCTGGAAGAAGAAATTCACGTCAAATCCTTTCCATTCAGCACCTAATGTAGATCCGAAAGTCCAGTCCGGCATTCCTTTACCGATTTTGGTTTTGTCGTCGTCGGTAATTACACCATTACCGTCAAAGTCAACAAATCTTACATCACCAGGTTTGGCTTGTGGCTGGTATTTAACTCCATCAGCATTCACGTATGCATCAATTTCTGCTTGATTTTGGAAGATTCCATCCGTTTTGAAGCCGTAGAAATAAGGATAAACTTCTCCGTTTTTACCTTTTACATAAGATCCAACTCCGGAAGCTCCGGCATTTTCCAAAATTGTTTCGCCGGTAGCATTACCCAGGTTAACCAAAATATTTTTAGCATAAGAAGCATTGGCAGAAATATGGTATTTGAAATCGTTTACCACTTGTTTCCATCCTAATTCAAATTCCAACCCGCTGTTTTTCATATCACCCACGTTGCCCCAGGGAGAACCTTGACCCACGTATGCAGGAATTGGCACCTGAATCAACATACCATTGGTTTTTTTGGTATAATAATCGAAGCTGAATGTCAATGCGCTGTTGAAAAATTGTGCATCAAAACCGAAGTCGCTCTGTACGGAGTGCTCCCATTTCAATGATGGGTTTGGAAGACCTGCCGGAGAACTACCGTACTGCATAGTTCCGTTAATTGTTCCGGTAGTAGGCGAGTCAACGATGTAGCCGCCGCCGTAGTAGTAGTTTTGACCACCATCCAGGCGAGAAACATAGCGGAAGTTCGGCATACGTTCGTTACCATTGGAACCCCAGCTGTAACGAATTTTCAATGCATTGAACCAATCCGGTCGGTTTTCCATGAAAGATTCGTTGTGAACATTCCAGCCCAGAGAGAATGCAGGGAAAATAGCCCATTTGTTGTTTGGACCAAAACGTGAAGAGCCGTCACGACGAACAGAAGCCTGTGCCATGTAGCGCTCGTCGAAGTTGTAAATTACACGACCGAAGTAAGATGCCAGTGATTCGTAGTCAAATCCGTTGGTTCCACCCCAAACTGCCTGGTCAATTTTGTCGGCAGTTCCTGAGTTGATGTTTGCCATAATTGGATCAAGCATCAGAAGGTCTTTGGTGTAACCGCCCAAGTTGCGGGTGCTGTATCTGATGGCAGATTGTCCCAAAACAACAGAGAAATTGTGAACTTCGTTAAATGTTTTGTTATATGACAATACATTTTCAAGCTGCCATTTCATGCCTCTATTCATTTCGCTTTGAACGTCGCTTCGCTGAATTTCTTTTCCCTGAGTGGTCATAAAATAGGGGAAGTTGTAGCTGTCATAGCCCCAGAATGCAAGGTCAGTACCGAAAGAAGATTTGAATTTCAAGCCGGGAAGAAGACTTAATTCACCCCAGAAAGTTCCCACAAATTTGTCTTCGTTGTTTCTTCCCATTCCGGGCTGATTGAGCATTGCCAGGGGGTTGGCGAGTTCCTGGAATACAGAAGTTGGCAAAGAAAATAATCTTCCTTCTGCGTCTCTTACAGCTGTTGGGTATTTATTCTCAATGTAAGATTGAGTATAGATGAAATCAAATTCTGATGTTTCAGGAGCATAAATTGGAGATAGAGGAGAAGAACCGATGGCACTACCCAAGATGGAACCGTACTCGGAGTTGGATTCAACGCCTGTAGATTTTACTCTTGAATATCCCATGTTTACACCTACGTCCAATTTATTCAGGAAAGAACGTTCTTTAGTCTCGTAAGCTGCAAATGTAGTATTGGAACGAACGCTGAAACGGTCGTAGTTGGATCTACCAAAGTTACCGCCGATAATGCCTTCCTGACTGAAATAACCTGCAGAAAGGAAATACTGTGCGTTTTGGCTTCCACCGCTTGCACTGATTTGGTGTGATTGGATTGGAGCGTCGTAGTTGAATGTAGCGTCTTGCCAGTCTGTGCCGGCTCCACCTAATTTGTCAAATGCATTTGCACCATATACAGGTAAGCCACCATCATTCAGCGCAGCTTCATTCATCAAAGTCATGTATTCAGTTGCGTTCAACATCCTTTTTTTCTTCCACGGATTTTGCCATCCGTAACTGAAATTGTAGTTGATAGAACCTTTGCTAACTGATCCGGTTTTTGTTGTAATCAAAACAACACCGTTTGCAGCACGCGTACCATAAATAGCAGCTGAAGCGGCGTCTTTCAAAATTTCAACAGATTGGATGTCGGCAGGGTTGAGGTATGCGATACCTCCGTCAACCGGCATTCCATCGACGATATAGAGAGGATCGCTGTTGTTGATGGTACCAATACCACGGATACGTACTTTTGAATCAGCGCCTGGATGTCCGGAACTTTGTGTGATCTGAACTCCGGAAACTTTTCCTTTCAGTACGTCTTCAATACGTGATGGTTTCGACTGTGCCAGGTCTTCGGCTGTTACACGACTGATGGCAGCGGTAACCACGCTTTTTTTCTGTACGCCGTAACCAATTACGATAAGTTCGTCGAGGCTGGCCACGTCTTCGCGTAGCTGTGCGTTGAGTACAGATTGGTTTGTGATGGTAAATTCCTGATTCACATATCCGACGAAAGAGATACGCAGTAATGAACCACGGGGAACTGAAAGTGAATAATCACCATCTATATTGGTGATTGTTCCCATGCCGGTATTGGGCACAGCTACGCTTGCTCCGATTATCGGTTCGCCGTTTTCATCCGTTACTTTGCCTCTGATCTGTACATTTTCAGTTTGCTGCGAGGCAGTTGACCTGGCTTCTGTACGGTGTGAGTTGTCGGCAATGTAAATTTTCTTGTCTTTGATTTCGTAGCTCAGATTTCTTGAGGCGAATAATTTGGCCATAGCTACCGACAGATCAGCATTCTGAACCTGAATACTTACATTGTCGTTGAGGTCAACGACTTCTTTGCTGTATGCAAGCGTATAACCAGTTTGCCGGCTGATACTCTGCAATACATTTTTAAGACTCTGTTGGCTGTAATTCAAACTTACTTTTTGTGCAAATCCCATATTGCCGGGACTCAACATCAAAAAGCAGATTAAAATAAAAGCCAACCTTTTCAAAAGGTTTTTTCTCATGGTGCGAACTTTGATTTAGTTAAACATTTATTTATTAGATACAAGAATATTTTTTTATTTTCTTAAATCCAAAAAAGAACTTCTGTTGCTGATATATTTCAAAGAATAAGCGGTTTCAATCAGTTCACAGGTTAAAGTTAAGGTTTTTTTTCACTATTGACCGACAAAAATCGAATTTTGCCGGAATTTATTTTTAATTCTCTGTAATTCTATTAGTTACAAAAATTATTTGAAGTTTTCAA
>SAAL01000170.1 GCA_009929445.1 Bacteroidia bacterium | reverse complement strand
GGATGCAGAAATATTTCCTTTGAATAGCCGATCCACAATGAGTTTGCAAATATGCAATCCAAGGCCAGAGCCTGCAGAGGTTTTTTCTTTAGCCGCGCGTCCTCGGATACCCAACCCAAAAATATCTTCTTCTGGTTCAAAAACAGCGCTTTGCCCTGTAATAGTCACAATCAGAGTTTTGGATCTCTTTTGAATCCACTGTTTAATTTCGACCAATGAGTGCTCATAGCCGTACTTGATAAAATTATCAAAAATATTCATAAAAACCTGACGAAGAAGGTCGGGATCTCCCTTGACAGCATTCTGTTCCCAGCGATTCTCAACTTCTATACGGATGCCATGCGACGCACCTTGTTCCTGAAAAAATTGTGCTGCTTCGATAAGGACCTGCGGAATAACACAAATCTTATTTTCCTTGAATTTTGGTGAAACATTAGAGTTAATCCCATATTGGGCAAAATATGCGAGATTCCTAATAAGCGACACTGTGTATTCTAGTTGAGACCTGGCACTCTTTATACGTTGATCCCTTCTTTCACTAGAAATAGTTCCGTCTATAATATTATCTAGAGTCCCAATAACTCCATTTAATGGATTTATAGCTTGGTGAGTAACATTTGAAATAAGAGCGAGCGTATGATGAGTAGCTTTATCGTTCATTGTTAAGCTCCAAATTTGTTCTATCTTTACTCCACCTTAGGTGCAGCTGACCCCAGAAAGCCACTTTTTCTAAGTCATTGATTGAACCGATATATTTTTGTTTTAGGGCAAGGACAACATAACCATCGACTTGAGTTGCATGTAAAGGGGCAGCGCCGTGACAATTAAGCAGGCACAGGATTGTTCGTATCGTACAACGATCAAATGCTAGAAGTTGATTGCCGATAGAATCAGGCAACCAAAGAAAGGAATCAGCAGGCATTCTAAATGGTGAAGTGCTTGGGCGTCCAGCTTTCTCAACTTCTTCTAATCGTGCAGAAATAAGCTCAGAAACTGCATGAGTAACCTCGTAATATGAATGTTCATTCGTTCCAAATTCGATAGCTGCTGCAGCTGAATTTGTGTACTTCATTAATATTTTTGTCAGTGGTAACAATGAAACTGCTGCTTCTGAGACAGGATTCTTACTCAGTCCATATTTTATGAGCAGTTCTGGATAAATTCGAAGACGTTTTTCAAGGTCAGTTCCATTCCAAAAACGTACGGAAGGTTTTTTTCGTCCACAATTCCACCTGTTGATTTCATCTATAGCCTGTGGAGAAAGACTGCTACTGGTGACTATTAGTAGAACATCAGCACTGTTGGACTCTGCATACGCAAGCTTTTCCCAAACAACTGGCCAAGAAACAGATGTTGAGTATTTTTTACAGTCTACATACCAGCTTTCTATTCGTGTGTATCCTGAAAAATCATTTTCTATCGAATCACCTTGAATGTCTCGTCCTCCATCACGGCCAGGTGTTCTCCATACGCAATTTTGAAGCCCGAGTAGCTGCAAAAGATCCAATGTTAAATTTTCAAGTTGAGTTGGCGTTAGCTTTTCAATCATAGTGCAATGTATGGAATCATTTTATTAAGGCCAACAAGTGATTTGACAGCTTGATTTCCCTTGGGTAAACCCCCGGCAAAGCCGGGGGTTTACCCAAGGGAAATTATATATCTCCATAGCCAACCCGTAGAATGAGGGATCAAACTATTTACTATTATTTTGAACCAAGCAGTGCAATCGGTAACTAAATGGCACCATTGCCGGAACTTCGAACAAAAGGATGTTGTTTCTAATTGACCTTCTATTCTTGGCGTAGTCACTTGGCGAGGATTAACAGAAGAAACATTGACACGAAGCAAGAAACGTGATGCACGCCCTATCTTTCTCCGGCATCGTCTTTGTGAATCACCTCTTGCCAATTCTCGGGGAAACGCCCTTTCCATGTACGATGCCATTTAGTTTCATTTTCCCACCATAGATCACACGTGCGACGCCCTTTGTGTGCCCAATGCCAAACCTTTACATTTCCGCACTTTGCAACCATTGCTTGATCGCAAGACGTGCACCGACCGGAAAGCCCTGGCGCGGCCTCATGACGCTGGTCATTTACTAAAGCAAACTTCATATTCGAATTTCGCTCACAGACGCTTCATGAAGCGCGCAGCAATGTTTATAACGCGCATAATCGCGGTGCTAACAAGCGCGACGTCAGGAGTGTCCGGTTGAGCGGATCGTTATGCCCCATTCTTGACCAGGGGCCAAACCCTAAGAACGGGCTTCCAGTCATCTCGCTCTTGCGCCATGTGGCCCGATGGTTGCCGCACCATATAATCTTTTGGTTTGAACTCAATGCATTGAGAAGCGGTATTGACCTTTTGTTCAAAGTAGCGAAAAGAGTCTAGCTTCTCGACCAAGCTCATAGTGCGCCCAACTAAGTAGTGTTCAAGCATATAGAAGTGCGCGCCTCTCTTTCCGCTTGAGTCTGCACCAAGAGTAAATAATCCTGTGTCAGGGAGTAGGTTCAAAACACTCTTACCCAGACGAAGCTCAGCTTCAAAATTATTTACGTTGAGCGACATGTAGGCGCCACTTGAGTCGTTCGAAAACTCAAATCTGACATAGTGCGGCCCTAATCCATCCAGGGGTGCCCGTAGCCAGTGAATCTTCTGCTGAGAATCAAAGCACTCGAAAACAAACTCATGATTCTCTAAATAGACTGAAATGCGATCAGCGCTCGCGGCACCGTAATCTGCAAGAAACGCCTTTCCAGGCGGTTGGGTAGGCGCGAGGTGAATGTGAGATACGAAGCACCAGCCAACCCGCGATGCGACATCCCTCCTCCCGACTGAGTATGCGTTGACCATGCGGTCCAAAAGGTCGTCATAGAAAATTATCTCCGTTGGTATCTTTCGTTGCGCCATGAGCGAGCTAACAAGGTGTGCGTCGTTTTCTGCGCTGAGTGCATAGATGAGCTTCGCACGATAATCGGCGATTTTCATAACCTTAAGCACCTGCTTGACTACATCTCGAGCCTCCTGCCTCTGCCTAATGGATTCAACATACTCGGTCGTTTGCGAGATATAGCTCTCGGCCAAAGCTTTGAACTTTGCCCTATTCCCATCGCGACGACCGGTAGTAATATCTCCAACGAAAGGTGTTTTCAGCTCTACGACAGTTACGTTACCGGCCGGGAAATCCACCCCAATGAAGTCAGGTTCAGGTCGGAAATTTCTCTCCGGATCAAACGGAATGGAATTTGGCGAGCTCTTTTCAAATGCCGCTGCGGCATCTAGCCCAAGCACAGAAAAAATCACGGGGTGCTGCTCAAAGAGTCTCTGATATGAGGCCTCGTCGTTCGTCTTGCTTAGTAGCCGGCAGTAGAGATCATAAATTGCGGCCCACAGTTCCTCGTCCGTTGTCATACAAATTGCTCCAAGGAGGCATAACAAGTAATTATCAAGTTTCTGGTTATCATTCAGCCTTTCCAGCTAAGCCGTCCACGATCAGCCGTTTTTGTGCTTCAGCAACTCGATATCATGCAATTATGAAGGATAACAAGAAAATTTATATCTCCATAGCCAACCCGTAAAATGCCGAATAAAACTATTTACAATTATTTTGAACCTAGCAGTGCAATCGATAAATCAACGGCAGCGTCGCCGGAACTTCGAACAAAAGCATGTTGTTTCCAATTAACCCCGCTTTCCTTGGCGCAGTCATTTAATGAGGCTTTACAGGAGAAATGTTCAACTTCTTTGCAGAGTGGCGGCCAGAAACCGGAAGTTGATTTTCTCTTGTTCGAGCCGGACAGAAACGCCCCAAGTGTGCTGCCGCAGTTGGTCGTACAGGGCTTGCTCTTCCGTGGTCAAGCGAAGGAGATCGCCAGTCTGGGGCTGCGGTTCGCTGCCCCAGAATTGCCGGTGTGCCAGCAGTGTCTCCCGGTCCATGAGAAAAGAGACGGTGTGGGGAAAGAATCCGCGCAACTGATTGAGA
>SAAL01000169.1 GCA_009929445.1 Bacteroidia bacterium | reverse complement strand
ACCCTGGACGAGGCAGTGGGACGGGCAGATTTGCTCGAACGCAAACAGTTACCCGATTATCCGAAAACCGAAAAAATAGATTTATCCAGAATTACATTCATGCCCAAAGAAGCAGCGGTTAATGCGCTTCGCAAAACAAGCGACCAGGATCACAAACTCGACAACATTCTGGACCGTGAACTTATCAGCAAATCGCTTCCTGCACTTGATCTTTGTATGCCGGTTACCATACAGACGAAAATAAAAAACACCGACAGAACCACAGGCGCCATGCTTTCGGGTGAAATTGCAAAACGTTACGGACAAACCGGACTACCGGAAAATACGATTTCCATTCAGTTTGAAGGTTCGGCCGGACAAAGTTTTGGAGCTTTCCTGTCCAAAGGAATGACTTTCCACTTGCAGGGCGATGCCAATGATTATCTCGGCAAAGGACTTTCGGGCGGACGAATTATTGTTACACCTCTGAAAGGGAGCACATTTGCACCCGAAGAAAATATCCTGTGTGGAAACACGCTGCTTTACGGAGCAACTTCCGGCGAGGTCTTCATCAACGGGGTAGTTGGTGAGCGCTTCTGCGTGCGTAACTCCGGTGCAACAGCCGTGGTGGAAGGCGCCGGTGATCATTGCTGCGAATACATGACCGGAGGCCGAACTGTTGTACTCGGCACAACCGGACGAAATTTCGCAGCAGGTATGAGTGGCGGTGTGGCGTATGTGCTCGATGAAAAAGGTGATTTCGATTATTTCTGCAACATGGAAATGGTGGAACTTTCACTCATCGAAGAAAGCGGCGACAATAAAGAATTGCACGGCTTAATTGAGGCACACTACAAACATACCGACAGTCCGCTGGCAAAGAAAATACTGGACAGCTGGAATGAATACGTGGATAAATTCATCAAAGTGGTTCCTATTGAATATAAGAAAGTACTGGAAGAAGAAAAAATAGAAGCAATAAAACGTAAAATTGCAAGTGTAGAGAGAGATTATTAACCGGCCCCTCTAAATCTCCCCAAAAAGGAGACTGTAAGACGAGCTGACTATAAATGAAGAAGAAATAATAAAACAAAACTAACTACAAGTTCCCCTTTTCGGGGGAATTTAAAGGGGCTTAATATGGGAAATCCAAAAGCATTTATATCTATTCCGCGCAAAGAAGCGGGATATCGCCCGGTTCTCGAACGAATTTATGATTTCGGAGAAGTGGAGCAAACACTTAATCAGGAAGACCGCAAATTGCAGGCATCTCGCTGCATGGATTGCGGCATTCCGTTTTGTCACTGGGCATGCCCGCTCGGCAACAAAATGCCGGAATGGCAGGATTTGATTTACAAGGGAAGATGGAAAGAAGCCATTGAAGTGCTGCATGAAACCAATAATTTCCCGGATTTTACCGGACGAATTTGTCCGGCACCGTGCGAAAAATCGTGCGTACTCAATTTGAGTGAGGCACCTGTAACCATTCGTGAAAACGAAGCAGCTGTTACCGAAGTGGCTTTCATAGAAGGGATGATCAAGGCTAGACCGCCCAAAACCCGAACGGGTAAAAAAGTGGCTGTGATTGGTTCCGGTCCAGCAGGACTGGCTGCCGCTCAACAACTCAACCGCAAAGGACACACCGTTACTGTTTTTGAAAAAGACAACAGCATCGGCGGATTGCTGCGCTATGGCATTCCTAATTTTAAGCTGAATAAAAATATTATCGACCGCCGGTTGGCTCAACTCGAAGAAGAAGGAGTTATTTTCAAACCCAATATTGAAATCGGGAAAACCATTTCGGGAACTGACATAATGAAGAAATTTGATGCCGTCTGTCTGGCAGTGGGTGCGGGACATCCGCGCGATATTTCTCCGTCTGGCAGAGAGTTGAAGGGCATTTATTTTGCCATGGATTTTCTCGCACAGCAAAATCAGGTGATAATGGGAGAAAACCTGACCAACACCGAACGGATTTCAGCCAAAGATAAACACGTACTGGTGATTGGCGGCGGTGATACCGGTTCCGACTGCGTGGGTACTTCATTGCGTCAGGGTGCAGTAAAGGTTACGCAGATTGAAATTCTGCCGAAACCTCCGGCAGGTAAAAATCCCGAGACACCCTGGCCTTACTACCCCAACATTCTGAAAACATCCAGTTCGCATCTCGAAGGCTGCGAACGCAAATGGTCACTGAATACACTGGAATTCAAGGGTAAAAATGGACAATTGGAGGAAGTGGTGGTAGAAAAAGTGGAATGGAAAAAAGACGAAAATGGTCGGTTTACAATGATTTCCACAGGAAAAACCGAAACAATCAAAGCTGATTTGGTGTTTTTAGCATTGGGATTTGTTCATCCCGTTCACGAAGGATTGCTGACCGAACTGGGTGTAAATTTTGATGCACGTGGAAATGTGGCTGTTGACCGCCAAAATCAAAGCAGCGTGGCAAAAGTATTTGCTGCGGGTGATGCAGCCGTGGGAGCCAGTCTGGTGGTTCGTGCCATTGCGTCAGGACGAAAAGTGGCCGAAGATATTCATAAGACATTAGCCCCCTAAATCCCCCGAAGGGGGACTTTTTAGAGTGTGCTATCTCTTAATTTATTATAAAAAAACAATTCAACTAATCAAAAGTTCCCCCTTCGGGGGAATTTAAGGGGGCTCTATGTGTGGAATAGTATGTACATTTAATATAAAACAACCTATTGAAGTGTTGCGTCCGCAGGTACTTCAAATGTCTAAAACCATCCGTCACCGCGGTCCGGACTGGTCTGGAATTTTCTCAAATGACAACGCCGTTCTGGCTCACGAGCGCCTGGCAATCGTTGATCCGCGTTCAGGCAAACAACCTCTTTACAGCAAAGATGGAAAACTTGTACTGGCAGTGAATGGAGAAATCTACAATCACCGTGAAATCAGAAAAAAATTCGAAGGGAAATATGAATTTCTCACGCAATCGGACTGTGAAGTCATTCTGGCACTTTATCGGGAGAAAGGTCCCGCTTTTCTGGAAGATATGAACGGAATTTTTGCTTTTGCCCTGTACGATATTGAAAACAACCGATTTCTGATTGGCCGTGACCACATAGGTATTATTCCACTTTATCAGGGTTGGGACAAAGATGGTGCTTATTATGTAGCATCCGAACTGAAAGCGCTCGAAGGTTATTGCGAGAAGATTGAAGAATTTCTGCCGGGACAGTATTATTACAGTCCAGATGGTAAACCCTCTCAATGGTATTCCCGCGACTGGATGGAATATGAAAACGTAAAAGACAATCAATCAAGTGTTGCCGAACTTAGAAAGGCACTGGAAGATGCTGTGGAACGTCAGTTGATGTCGGATGTACCTTATGGAGTATTGCTTTCGGGTGGTCTCGACAGTTCTATTATTTCGGCTGTGGCCAAAAAATTTGCCGCCAGGCGTATTGAAAGCGGAAACACAGAAGATGCATGGTGGCCTCAGCTTCATTCTTTTGCAATAGGGCTGGAAGGATCACCCGATCTTGCTGCTGCCCGAAAAGTAGCTGAACATATTGGTTCAGTACACCACGAAATAAATTTCACTGTTCAGGAAGGACTCGACGCCATCCGCGATGTTATCTATCATATTGAAACCTACGACGTGACAACGGTAAGAGCCAGTACTCCGATGTATCTCCTCTCCCGCTACATTAAATCCATGGGTGTTAAAATGGTACTTTCGGGCGAAGGAGCCGATGAAATTTTCGGCGGATACTTGTATTTCCACAAAGCGCCCAATGCCGAAGAATTTCACAAGGAAACAGTGCGCAAACTTAGCAAACTTCATCTTTACGATTGTCTTCGGGCCAATAAATCGCTGGCATCCTGGGGTGTAGAAGGCCGTGTGCCGTTTCTCGACAAGGAATTCATGGATGTGGCTATGCGGTTAAATCCGGCTGACAAAATGGCAGGAAATGGTAAAATTGAGAAACATATTCTGAGGCAGGCATTTGAGGATTACTTACCATCAGAAATTGCATGGCG
>SAAL01000076.1 GCA_009929445.1 Bacteroidia bacterium | reverse complement strand
AAACTGCCTGATCAACTATGGAGTGAGCTTCCCCATGTTTTCTAAAATTGATGTGAACGGAGCTACCGCCCACCCCATTTACAAATACCTGAAAAAAGAACTGCGCGGATTTCCGGGCAGCGAAATCAAATGGAATTTCACCAAATTTCTGATTGACAGTAAGGGGAATCCCAGCAAACGATTCTCGCCACTTACCAAGCCCGAAAAGATGAGAAAAGACATCGAAAAACTGCTTAACGCCTAAAGAAAGAGCCATCATGACACACGAACAGCTCAAACTGGAGAATCAGCTCTGTTTTCCGTTTTACGCCACTTCGCGACTCATCATCCGCGCCTACCAGGAAGACCTGGATGCACTGGGGATTACTTATCCGCAGTATCTGGTGATGCTGGTAATGTGGGAACACGGGGAACTGTCGGTGATAGAAATTGGCGAAAAGCTCATTCTGAACACCAACACCGTGACTCCACTGCTTAAAAGGATGGAAACAATGGGACTCATCACACGCATACAGTCGGCCGCCGACCAGCGCAAAGTGATGATACGCCTCACCGAACAGGGAAAGGAAATGGAGAAGCAGGCAGCAGAAATCCCCTTCCGCCTACTGAAACGGATGAATATAGACCCGGATAAGGCGAATCCGGAAGAAATCATCCGGCTGAAAAGTCAACTTAACCGGCTGATTGATCTGCTGAAGAGTATCGGTTAATGATACACCTGCCGAATGTGAGGCTTCCCGCATCCGGCAGGATTATTTATAAATTTGCTACATCGGTTAGCTACAATTCGTAAATATTGATGAAGTACTCGTCGAAGTATTCTTTGGTAAATTCCAGTTCGTAGATTTTAGGATTCCATACTTCCAATTCGTAATCATCGTCATCTTCAAAGGGTTCTATAGCCTCAAACATATCTTCCTTCACTCCGTATTCCGTCTCGTAAAGCCATTTTTTCAGCTCATTGAATTCAGGATGCTTTCTGTCCGAAAGTACTTCCTTGAAATGTTTATAGCCCTCCGGCCCACCGCAATCTTCGGGTGGCGTAGCGCCGTTGCCGCCGAGCAACACCGCAGAAGGGGCGATATTGAGCTTATTGATTTTATCGAGGGTAATTTCGTGTACCCATGCATCACCAAAATCGTAGATGTATATAAAAGTCTGCCCTTCGGTGTTTATCATGTCGCACAACCGGGTTTGATAGGCTGTGAGCTCTTTCCGTTTGGGTCTGAAGGGAGAATCCGGATACCCGGAAGGCATCGGTTCATCCACAATCCACGGGCTGGAGCCGAATCCAGAAGGCGAAAAGGCATAAGCATGTTTCTGCGACCACCCGTAGGCAACCTGAATCATGTCGTGGAGCAGATCGAAAGGAGTTTCGGCAGGCACGAGTATACGTCGCCACACGGTTGGCTTACTCACATTTTTGAGTTGAATTTTAAGATGATATACCATTATTTATTTTACTGTGAGTTCGATATAAAAATAAATTTATTGCTGTGAATATAAGGTTAATAAGGCCAGAGATGCTAATTATTTCCATTCTATTAAGGTTTAGTTCGGAAAAATAAGGCTTTTGTAAGAAAAATGAAGCCTTATCTTTATTACCTTGGTAGAAAAAGATGAATAGAAAAAGAAATCCTGCTTGCGGCAGGCAAGCAGAATACCTTATTGATATTTAGAATATTACGATTAAACAAAAGGGTTTTCTTATATCGAACTCACGTTATTTTAAGGTAAAAATAAGAAATCCGGCATTATTTCCTGATCAGTTTGAATGTACCCTGTCCGGCTGATGTCGTAATGTTCAGAAAATAGATTCCGGCAGGTGCGTCCAAATCAACCATAAGTAGTTGCTGTTCTGTATATTTTTGGGTTTTCACTACCCTGCCTGCGAGGTCGGTAATGCTAAGTTCTACCTGCCGGCAAACAGTGCCCAGATCGACTGCGAAATATCCGCTGGAGGGATTGGGTGCAATGCGAACATCGGGAATGATTTGTTTTTTCACCGCAGTAGGCGTTTCGGCTATATGAAGTGCCAACACTTCGGCATCGGTGAGCATACGGCTGTAAAAGCGGACATCGTCCAGTTCGCCGTTGAAGCCTAATTCGCCTTGGTTACGCCCGATGTAGAATATTTCACCTCCGGGAAAACCAATTACATTCGCATAAGTGTCGCTGCTCTTTAATTCTCCGTTAACGTAAAGTTTCGAGACAGATGCATTGTCCCCGGTTTTTTTATAGGTTGTTGTAATGTGTTGCCAGGTATTTGGAGTATTTGGTAAGGTATAATTGGACCAGAACCATTTATCTCCCGGATTCGACCAATTGTACATGAGAAAGTATTGAAAGGTTGTGCCGTAAAATGCCTGCTGATAACCTCCGTTATTACCCACACAACTCAATACACCCCTGTCGCCCCAATAGGCTCCCACTTTGTGCCAGTATGAAACTGTGAATTCATCGGTGAAAAACGAAGTATTGGTAGGTACACTCACATAATCGGGATACCAGAATTTGTAGGCTTTCCCTTCTTCCCCAAAGCGGTCGGCAGTAGGTGTGACAAGCTGACCAGTTATTGTTCCGTTGTTTCCGTTTCCGCTTTCATCGCTGGCATTGCCGTTGAAAGGGAAATATGCCACGAGACTGTTACGGGTAGAATCGTATTCCTGCATGATTTCAGCATCGGTGAGGGGTCGGTCGTATATTTTTACTTCATCAATGGCTCCCGGCATATTACCATCGGGGCAGCCGTTTGACGCTTCGCTGATAGTAATCGGCGCAGTACTGAAATTATTATATACTGCCGTGCCGCTGGCTTTCAGCACGCCGTCGATATACACTTTTCCGGTTCCGGCTATCGGATCAAAAACGCTTGTTACGTTATACCATTTGTCCTCCAGGTATGATTCATTTGTTCGAATTTCGGACCAGCCCGAATTTCCGACTAAAAATCGGAATTGCCCGTTATCAATACCCAGATGAAATCCGTTGACCACCCAACAATTGTGCTTTCCTACAATTCCAGAGTTTATATTCTTGTATTTTACCCAGGCACTGATGGTAAAGCCGGTTTCCAGGTTCATATCGGCAGTGTTTTGTAGCACAATGTTGTTGTGAAGATTCGGAAAGGTGTACGCCTGATCGTTTTGAGCAAATCTGTCTTTTGTAAGAATGCCACCATTCACGGTTCCATCATGTCCATTTCCGCTTTCATCGTTTGCATTGCCGTTGAAGGGATAGTATGCCACGAGACTGTTACGGGTAGAATTGTAATACTCACTGATTTCCGATTCACCTAATGCACGTTTAAATACACGTACTTCGTCAATTTTTCCGTTCAAAAATTCAATATGCGTACCACTTGCATCCTGTCTTGACCCGATGCTCAGGTAGCTGCCGGCATTGGATACAAATTCTATTGTTGTTGTACCCGCTTTTTTGCCGTTAAAATAAAAAGTGAGCGTATTTCCTGTTTTGGTTATTCCCACCATTGCCCAACGACCTAATGTATAACCGGTTATTTCATCCGAGCTGAAATCGTGGTATGCACCTCCGCTATATACAAAATAATTAATTCTTAGTCCCGAACCCCATACAGGATGAGTGCCAAATCCAAGTCCCCAGATTCCGTCATCAGTTTTATGACCTGCAGACACAATTCTGGCGGTTTTTATTTCATTCAGACTAACCCACGACGTGATGCTGAAATTTCCATCTCCAAAATCATAAGCATCGTTTTCGGGAGCCTGAAGCCGGTCGCTGCTACCGTTGAAAAGATATGCCTGACTGGAATTATTAAACCGGTCGGTTGTTAGTGTAGCACCGTTTGTGGTAGCATGATTGATCGTCGTACTCGCATCGTTGGCATTGCCGTTGAAGGGATAATAAGCCACCAATCCGGCAGAGCTTAGCTGCCCGAACACAGAAAAAGAGAGCAGAAGAAAAATACTACTGAGTGTAACATGTGTTTTCATGGCCAAGGATATTAATGGTAAGTATCGAAGAGTTTGTTGTGAATTCGACGGATTTACAGCAATAAATTCTTTATTTAAACAGTTTTAAGAATTATTTTGTTTTCTGACAATAATGGTTTTTAAAGGCAATTCCTGTATTATTTTGAAATAAAAACAAATTAAAAAAAACCAGATTTTTAAATATAAAGAAGCGTAAACTACTTGCCAATACACAGATTTTATTTAAAAGTAATAACCGGCTTATTTTAGAGTATTAAGCCGGTTAAAAACAACAAAAAGAAATTGATACGTAAATTTCTATTTCTTCCTGATCCGATAGAGCCGCCCTTCATCGGTGACGGCAAAGAGTGCTCCGTTGCTTTCAGCCACATCGCGGATGCGCTGTCCCTGGTCTTCCAGCAGGCGCTCCTCGCCCACTATCTTATTTTCGCGGATTACAAGCCGGATAATATGCTTGCTGCTCAGTCCGGCAATGAACAGGTTGTTTTTCCATTCCGGAATGATGTTGGAGTCGTAGAAAGTCATCCCACCCGGTGAAATCACCGGATCCCAGTAGTAAACGGGCTGTTCTGTGTCCTCACTGGCCGTAATGCCCTCGCCTATGGTGTTTCCGTTGTATTCAATTCCGTAGGTGACGGTAGGCCAGCCATAGTTTTTGCCGGGTTGAATCAGGTTCAGTTCGTCGCCGCCGCGGGGTCCCATTTCCACTACCCACAATTCGCCGGTGGCAGGATGAAAATCGATGCCGAGTGGATTGCGGTGGCCGTAGGAATAGATTTCGGCCAACACTCCGGGGGTATTTGCAAAGGGTCCGCCGGCTACCGGCTTGCCGTCGGTGGTGATATGGAGAATTTTCCCAAGCGCATTATCCAGTGATTGAGCCTTGTAGCGGGCGGGCAGCACCGACCGTTCGCCGGTTGCCACAAAGAGGTTCCCTTTCCGGTCGAAGATTAACCGGCCTCCGTAATGCATTTCCTTTTCCCAGTATGGCAGTGCGCGGTAGATTACCTGCACATTTTCCAGACGGGTTTCACCGGCTGAGAGATTGGCTTTGGCTACGGCAGCCACATTGCCCTGTTCGCCTTTTTCGGAAAACATGAAATACAACGTTCGGCTGGTTTCAAAGTCGGGGGCAAGGGTCAGTCCCTGCAGTCCGCCCTGTCCGCCGGAGTTGAGATTGGGCAGAGTGCCTGTGATAGCGGCGCTGAGCGTGCCATCGGCAGTAGCTATACGGAGTGTGCCACCCTTTTCGGTAATCAGCAATCGTCCGTCGGGCATCGGCACCACACTCCAGGGGCGTGCGAGCCCTTCGGCAATGATTTTCACTTCGTAAGGTGTAGCGGTTTTCACTCCTGCAATGCGAGTCTGCCCTGCAAAAGCGGGCAGGTAAGCGGTATTGGGCTGTCCGGTTTCTACCGGTGGATATTTTTCTGACACCGGAAGTGTTTCAGATTTGGAACTGCTTCCGTTGGTCTTGCAGGATAGTAGCAAAAGCGCAAAAAACAACGGTAAATAAAATTTCAGATTCTTCATATTTTTTGTTTTATGTTTGTTTTATGTTTGAAACATCATTTTGCTAAAATAGTTTATTTCAGTCTGTTAATTTGAGAAAATAGACCTTTTTCGGGAAAATGTATTACATTTGTCTGTTCAGAAAACTTTATAAAATCATGAGACACGATGCATCAAAACGTATTTCACCGCGTCATATTTCGGCGCTGAGGAACAACGAGATTTTTGTCTTTGGCAGCAACCTGCAGGGTCAGCATGGAGGCGGTGCAGCGCTGGCGGCTTACCGGAATTTCGGTGCCGTGTGGGGCCAGGGAGTTGGTCTGCACGGACAGACGTATGCCATACCTACCATGCATGGGGGCACAGAAGAAATCCGGCCGTATGTGGACGAATTCATTCAATTTGCCAGAGAAAATCCGACGCTGAAATTTTTTGTCACACGCATCGGATGCGGCATTGCCGGATTTACCGACCAGGAAATGGCCCCGCTGTTTCGGGAGGCAATGGATGTGGAGAATGTTTATCTGCCGGAATTGTGGTGGGAGGTTTTATGACACATAGACAGGAAGATAATACCTGTAAACTAATTTCAGGGCGACAGACGATACTCAGG
Source organism: Bacteroidia bacterium (assembly GCA_009929445.1). Taxonomy (GTDB): domain Bacteria; phylum Bacteroidota; class Bacteroidia; order Bacteroidales; family Paludibacteraceae; genus UPXZ01. The sequence goes on along the minus strand of SAAL01000076.1, from coordinate 13,827 downwards.
AATAAAAAATCCCGAACCAACCGGTCGGGATTTTTGTATTTAAGTTTCCTGAGTAGCACTAATCTGCATAATCTTCCCACTTTGTATCCATCATATTCCCTGTTTTGGCAAACTGGCGGTGCATGCCGAAGCAGGCTCCCAGGTTGATGGGAGTGTGACCCGGACCGCAGATTTTGAGGTAATCGTGGAGCATCTGTTTGTATTCGGGAGCCACGCAGTTTTCGATGATCAGTTCAGCCCGCTGACGGGGTGAATAACCGCGCAGATCGGCTACGCCGTGTTCGGTAATCAACACCTTTACGGAGTGCTCGGACTGGTCGTTGTGCGAAACCATAGGTACAATGGCACTGATTTTACCACCTTTGGCGGTGGAAGGTGTGGTGAAGATGGAGAAATACGAGTTGCGGGTAAAGTCGCCCGAACCACCAATTCCGTTCATCATTTTGCTTCCGAGCACGTGTGTGCTGTTTACATTTCCGAAAATATCGGCTTCCAGAGCAGTATTGATGGAAATCAAGCCCAAGCGGCGGGCTATTTCCGGACTGTTGGAGATTTCCTGCGGGCGAAGCACAATTTTATCGCGGAAGAAATCCAGATCGGCATAGATTTCCTTCAGTACCTCGGCAGAAACGGTCAGAGAACAGCCGCTGGCAAATTTTACACGTCCCTCACGCATCAGCTGAATCACCGAATCCTGAATAACTTCTGTGTACATTTCGAAAGGCGGAATCTCCGGATTGCTTCCCAATGAAGCCATTACGGCATTAGCAATATTGCCCACACCCGACTGCAAAGGAACGAATCCTGCGGGAATCTTTTTCAGTTTGAGTTCCGAAGCCAGGAAATTAGCCACGTTTTCGCCGATTTTGGCAGTAACTTCATCAAGCGGAGTAAATCCACCCACTTCGTCGGCATGATTCGTTTCTACAATGCAAAGTATTTTAGCCGGATCGATTTTCAGCGTGTTGGTACCGATTCTGTCATTTACTTTATAAATAGGTATTTCGCGGCGGTGAGGCGGATTCTGAGCTTCATAGATATCATGAAAACCATTCAGTTCCTTCGGATGAAAACGGTTCAGCTCCAGAATTACGTGGTCGGCTATGCGGGCTACAGTAGGAGAAATACCTACACCCGTGGTGAGCACCACTTCGCCGTTGTCTTTCACGTCGCAGACTTCCAGGATGGCGATATTCGGATGCTTCACGAATCCGTAGCGTAAACTCAACGCCAGCGCCGAAAGGTGCAAATCATAGTAATCTATTTCGCCGCTGTTGAGCGCATTGCGCATGTCCTTGTTTGACTGGTAGGGAGTCCGGTAACTCACCGCCCGGGCGCGTGCCAGGGCTCCGTCGAGCGAATCGCCGGTGGAGGCACCTGTGAACATACCTATTTTGAACTCTTTTCCCTGACGGTGAAACTCTTCTGCTCGTTTGGCAAGAGCAGTCGGGACTACTTTCGGACTTCCGGCAGCCGTAAAACCACTGAATCCCACCACATCTCCGTTATTGATGTAGGATGCAGCTTCTTCGGCCGTTACAAATTTAAAAGATTGACTCATGATCTTATATTGAATTAGTTTATTTTTTTTTATTATGCAAAAGTAATATTTTTATCGGGAATATAAAAACGAATTGATTGCCCTGAAAAAGTGTTACCGGCAAGTGAATAAAATCAGAAAGAGACCTGTCAGAAGCTTCAGACGTGATACCCGGACAGACTGAATCGGAAAACCGGTAACCGGAACATTTGGTCAAAACAACAAATCTTAAAAAAAATCATTTTTATATCCGATTACGGGATTTAATTACGATATTTGTTGTCGCTTTGACGCAAAACAGACTGTCAATGCCTGAAAATACAACATTTAATCATTAAACAAGCAATACAATGAGTTCAAAAGACATTCGTAATCTGGAGCCGAAGGCGCTTTGGAATAATTTTTACAGCCTGACGCAGATTCCGCGTCCATCGGGAAAAAAAGAAGAAATCGGAAAATTTTTGGTTGAATTCGGTCAAAAGCTCGGACTGGAAACACTTCAGGACGAAACCGGCAATGTGCTGGTACGTAAACCTGCCACTCCTGGTATGGAAAGCCGTAAAGCCGTAGTACTACAATCGCACATGGACATGGTGCCGCAGAAAAACAGCAACGTGGATCACGATTTTGAGAAAGACCCGATTGACGCATTCGTTGACGGCGAATGGGTACGCGCCAACAACACTACGCTGGGAGCCGACAACGGAATAGGCGTAGCTGCCGCCATGACAATACTGCAATCTACCGATATTCCCCACCCCGCCATTGAAATGTTTATCACTGTGGACGAAGAAACCGGCATGTTCGGTGCTTTCGGTCTGCAGCCGGGCTTTCTGAAAGGCGATATCCTTATCAACATGGACTCCGAGGATGAAGGTGAACTCTACGTGGGATGTGCCGGCGGACTGGATGCCAACATTACGTTCCGCTACAGTGAAGTGGAAGTACCCGAAGGCGATGTGGCTTTCAAACTCTCACTCACAGGCCTCAAGGGCGGACATTCCGGCGTGGACATCAACCTGCAGCGCGCCAACGCCAACAAGCTAATGTTCCGTTTTCTGAAAAACGCCGTAGCCGAACACGAAGCACGACTTTGCTGCATCGAAGGCGGTAACCTGCGCAACGCCATTCCGCGCGAAGCATTCGCGGTGGTTACCGTACCGGCAGGCAACGAAGACGACTTGCTCGAAACAGTGGCTGATTTTGAGACACTCTTCACCGAAGAATTCAGCGGCGTAGAAGAAGGAATCAGCTTCAAAGCCGAAAGAACCGACAGAATAAAGGGACTGATGCCCGAAGAAATTCAGGACGACCTGATTAATGCCGTAACGGCTTGCCCCAACGGCGTTTATCGTTTCATCCCCGAAGTGCCCGAAGTGGTTGAAACTTCAAACAACGTAGCGATTGTAAAATCAAACGGTGAAACAGTAGAGGTGAAATGCCTTATCCGCAGTTCGGTGGAAAGCCGCAAGGAAGAACTGGCATCCATGATCGAAAGTACATTCACCCTGGCCGGTGCCAAAGTGGAATTCTCGGGCGCTTATCCCGGATGGAAACCCAACCTGGAATCGCCCATTCTGAAAGAAATGATTAAAGTGTATGAAACCAACTACGGCAAAACACCCAAAATCATGATCATCCACGCCGGACTGGAATGTGGCATACTCGGCACTCACTACCCCGAAATGGATATGATTTCGTTCGGACCCACCATCCGGTTCCCTCACTCTCCGGATGAAAAGGTAAACATCGAAACCGTACAGAAATTCTGGGATTATCTCCAAAAAACACTGGCAGAAATTCCCGCGAAATAAAACAGACTTTACCAAAAAAATTTAACAACAGGGACGTTGCATACTGGAGATTCAGGTTTTCGGTTGCAATGTCTCTTTTCAATTCATCAAATAAATTCATCAATTGTATGCGAAAAACTTTTTTCACCCTTATTTCGATTTTCATCGTGAGTGTATCATTCGCTCAAGCCCCGCTTCCGAAAGATACCTTTGCATTCACTACCGTAAAGGAAAATAAAATCACCCCTGTAAAAAATCAGGCAAGCACCAGCACCTGCTGGTCATTTTCGGGATTGGCATTCTTCGAATCGGAATTACTCCGTATGGGTAAACCTGCCGTCGATTTATCCGAAATGTTTGTTGTACATCGCTCCTACACCGACAAAGCTGAAAAATATCTCCGGATGAACGGAACCAGTAACTTTGCTCCCGGCGGTTCATTCTACGATGATGTGTATGTACTGAAAAATTATGGTATTGTACCCGACTCGGTAATGAACGGACTGAACTACGGAGAAACAAAACACGTTCACGGTGAACTGGATGCACTTACCAGTGCCTTTATGACTACAATGGTAAAAAATCCGAATAAAACAATTTCCACTGCATGGAAACCGGCTTTCGAAGGTATTCTGAATGCATATCTCGGAAAACTGCCCACCGAATTTACAGTAAACGGGAAAAAACACACTCCGGTAAGTTATGCAAATTCGTTGGGTCTGAACATGGACGACTACGTTTCGATTACTTCTTTTACCCATCATCCTTTTTACACAAAATTTGCCATCGAAATACCCGACAACTGGCGCTGGGCCGAATCATATAATATTCCGCTCGATGAATTTGGGCGGATTTTCGATTATGCAGTTGAAAACGGATATACCGTTGCCTGGGGAGCCGATGTCAGCGAAAAGGGATTCACCCGTAACGGAATAGGCGTATTGCCCGAAACAAAGAAAGAAAATCTGGTAGGCACTGACCAGGCTAAATGGGTCGGAGCACCTACGCCAACGGGAAAATATACAGTCAACGGACCTGTGAAGGAACAAAATGTGACACAGGAAAGCCGTCAGCTCGGTTTTGATAACTATCAGACTACCGACGACCACGGTATGCTTATTTACGGCATTGCGAAAGATCAAAACGGTGACCGGTATTACATGGTGAAAAACTCGTGGGGAGAAGACAGCAAATACAAGGGAATCTGGTATGTAAGCAAACCTTTTGTGATGGAGAAAACCATCAACATTCTGGTTCACAAAGATGCAGTACCGAAAGAAATACGCAAGAAACTGGGAATTTAATCCCGATGAATGGAGAAAAGAAAAGCCGGAAATAAATTCCGGCTTTTTATTTTTTTACAACTCCTTCACCATCCACACGTTGCATCCCGGATGGCTCGAATTTCCAATCGGATTATTCAGTCGGAGGAAACCCGATTTTTCATAAAGCGAAACGGCTGTATCAAACTCGGGCAGACTTTCAATGTAAATATTTGTATAACCGAGTTCCCCGGCAGATTCGATTGATTTAATCATCAGCGCTTTCCCGATTCCTTTGCCGCGGGCATCGGCTGAGAGATAGAGTTTCACCAGTTCCACATATCCGTATGGTAAATTTTCTGATGGAAAAATCCCGCAGCAGCCAACCACCTCTCCACACCATTCCGCCACCCACAGCACCGATTTTTCTTTCCGGAAAAGGGCATACAGATAATCCGTTGTAGGATCTTCGAAGACCGTTCCGGCAGTGGGAGCCCCGAAATCACGAAAACACTGACGAATTATTTTCGCCAGTATTTCATTGTCGGAGGATTGTATAGGTCTAATGGTCAGCATTTCTGCACTCTTTCTTAAAGCCTCCCTTTCGGGGAGGTTTGGAGGGGCTACACATTAAACCTGAAATGCATGATATCGCCGTCCTGCACCACATATTCCTTGCCTTCCACATTCATTTTTCCGGCTTCTTTGCAGGCAGCTTCCGATTTGAGAGCAAGATAATCGTTGTATTTGATCACCTCTGCCCGGATAAAACCTTTTTCAAAATCGGTATGAATCACTCCGGCACACTGCGGAGCTTTCCATCCTCTGTGGAATGTCCAGGCACGCACTTCCTGCGGTCCGGCAGTGAGGAAAGTCTGCAAATCAAGCAAATGATACGCCGCTTTTATCAGGCGGGCAACACCCGATTCCTGCAATCCGATCTCTTCCAGAAACATCTGACGCTCCTCGTAAGTATCAAACTCGGCAATTTCCGATTCTATTTTGGCTGCCACAATCAGTATTTCGGCATTTTCGGCTTTCACGGCCTCACGGAGTGCATCCACGTATTTATTGCCCGATACGGCACTGGCTTCATCCACGTTGCACACGTACATCACGGGTTTATAAGTGAGCAGGTAAAGCTCGCGGGCTGTTTTTTCATCGTCTTTGTTGTCGAATGTCACTGTGCGTGCTGAGAGTCCCTGTTGCAGCGCTTCGCGGAACCGGGAATAGATATGAAAAGCCCTCAGGGCTTCCTTGTCGCCTCCGGTTTTAGCCTGTTTTTCCACTTTATTTATGCGAGCTTCGATGGTTTCAAGGTCTTTAATCTGTAACTCGGCATCGATGATTTCCTTGTCGCGAACCGGATTTACCGAGCCATCCACGTGAGTTACGTTGTCGTCGTCGAAGCAGCGGAGCACATGCAGAATGGCATCTGTTTCGCGTATGTTGGCCAGAAATTTATTACCGAGCCCTTCGCCTTTGCTGGCACCTTTTACCAGTCCGGCAATATCCACAATTTCCACCGTGGTAGGCACAATTTTCTGAGGATGAACCAGTTCTGCGAGTTTGTTCAGGCGTTCGTCGGGTACGGTGATGACTCCCACATTGGGTTCGATGGTGCAAAACGGAAAATTAGCCGCCTGGGCTTTGGCATTGGAAAGACAATTGAAAAGAGTGGATTTACCAACGTTTGGAAGACCCACTATACCGCATTGTAAAGACATTTTTATTAAGACTGTTAGACCGCTTCGCTGACAGACAATAGATAATCAGACAAAAGAGGAGATTGGTTAATATTTTTTCAGCACACAAAGGTACTGCTTTAAATTAGAAATCAGAAATCAGAAATCAGAAATCAAAAACAACCTGGAATATCTCAGAACTCAGAACTCAGAACTCAGAACTCGGAACTCGGAACTCGGAACTCGGAACTCTGATCTCAGAACTATCCGAATATCATCTCAATCACCTTCGGGAAATGTTCGTACTCCAGCGCATGCACTTTACGGGCTATATCTTCGTAGCTGTCTGAAGGCTCTATCGCACACGTGGCCTGAAAAACGACCGCTCCCTCGTCGTAATGTTTATTCACGTAGTGGATGGTAATTCCGCTTTCGGTGTCGCCCGATGCACGAACTGCCTTATGTACATGATCGCCATACATCCCTTTACCGCCGTATTTGGGGAGCAGCGCCGGATGAATGTTAATAATCCTCTCCGGAAAGGCATCGATGAGCAGTTCGGGCACTTTGAGCAGAAAGCCGGCCAAAACGATAGCATCCACCCGGTATTCACGGAGCAGCTCTAGCACAGCTTCGCCGGTTTCGAACTCTTTCCGGCCGAAAGTGACCGACCGGATATTCAGGTCTTCAGCGCGGCGGTGGACAAAGGCATCTGCGCGGTTCGATACAATAACCGGAAAATGAAACAAGTCGGAACGACTGAAATAGCGGATAATATTTTCGGCATTACTGCCCGAACCCGATGCGAAAATAGCGATATTTTTAGGCATATGTAGTTGGATTTATTGCTCAAAATGAGTGAATTTGTGCAAATTTTTACACTTTTTTCTTTGGATGTGATTTGAATTCATGAAAAATTAATTACCTTTGCAGCGCAAATTTATAAAAACAAATTTTATTTACTCACTTAAAAAGAAAAATTATGTCAGAAGTTGCAGAAAAAGTAAAAGCTATTATCGTAGATAAATTAGGCGTTGACGAAGCAGATGTAGTAGAAACTGCCAGTTTCACAAACGACCTTGGCGCTGACTCGCTGGATACAGTAGAACTGATCATGGAATTCGAAAAAGAATTCGGCGTTTCTATTCCTGATGAAGAAGCACAAAAAATCTCGACTGTAGGCGACGCTATCGCTCACGTAGAAGCTTTGAAAAAATAAATTTCCCTGAAAAGACATTTTTTATGGAATTAAAAAGAGTAGTGGTAACCGGTTATGGTGCTGTTACTCCTTTAGGACTTACTGCCACGGAAACGTGGCAGAACGTTCTAAAGGGGGTTAGTGGTGCTGCGCCTATTACCCATTTTGACACCACCACATTCAAAACCAAATTCGCCTGCGAGGTGAAAGGTTTTGATCCCAACCAATATTTCGACCGCAAGGAAGCCCGTAAAATGGATCTTTACACGCAGTACGCACTGGTAGCTGCCAAAGAAGCGCTGGCACACAGCGGTCTCGACCTTGAAAAAGTGGATAAAGATGAAGTGGGTGTAATTTTTGCTTCGGGTATTGGCGGTATAGCCACTTTCGAGCAGGAAGTAGCCAACTATTACCTCCACCAGGAACAGGGTCCGCGATACAATCCGTTTTTTATCCCGAAAATGATTTCGGACATTGCTGCCGGACAAATTTCCATCCAGTATGGATTCCGCGGACCAAATTACTCTACCACATCGGCGTGTGCATCGTCTAATCATGGATTGATCGCTGCATTCAACCACATCCGGATGGGACACGCACAGGTAATGATTACCGGAGGTGCCGAAGCAGCCATTACACCTGCCGGAGTAGCCGGATTCAATGCGCTTACCGCACTTTCTACCCGAAACGATTATCCGGAAGGAGCTTCACGTCCATTCAGCAAAAGCCGCGACGGATTTGTGATGGGAGAAGGTGCCGGATGCATTATCCTGGAAGAATACGAGCATGCCATGGCACGCGGTGCCAGCATCCTTTGCGAAATAGCAGGAGGTGGTATGTCGGCCGATGCTTATCACCTGACTGCTACTCACCCCGAAGGACTGGGAGCAGTGCTGGTAATGAAACGGGCGCTACGCGATGCCGGACTGAACCCCGAAGAGGTGGACTACATCAACGTACACGGAACCTCCACACCCGTTGGCGACATCGGCGAAGTGAAAGCCATCCGTGAACTGTTCGGTGAACATGCTTACAAACTGAACATCAGCGCCACTAAATCCATGACAGGTCACCTGCTGGGAGCTGCGGGAGCGGTTGAAGGAATTATATCTATCAATGCGCTGATTAACAATATAGTACCGCCTACCATCAACTTCCACGAAGGAGATGAAGATCCTGAAATTGACTACAACCTCAATTTCACCTTCAACCGGGCACAGGAACGCAAAGTAGATGTAGTGCTCTCCAATACGTTCGGATTTGGCGGACACAACGCCTGCGTGGTGTTTAAGAAGTTCACCCCCTAAATCCGTTCCAGAGGCGGACAGGCCACAGGGAGGACTTAACGCAGTCTTGTCAAAGGATTGCAGTCATATCTGGCGTTAATTTCAAAACGATTGAAAGCCTTTTTGTATATAAATGAAATTCAATCCGTTACATATATTCAGGCTCTTGTCGAAAAACCGGCAGGAGCCTTTTTTGTCGTTCAGCCATATACTGGGATTCAATCCGGTCAACATCGAACTGTACGAAATAGCGGTGAGACACCGTTCGGTTCCGTTCAAAAACAAGAACGGCGAAGCAGTTAACAACGAACGACTTGAATTTCTGGGCGATGCGGTACTCAATTCAATCATTTCGGATATCCTGTATCACCGCTACGGGAATGAACAGGAGGGATTTCTGACCAATGCCCGTTCGAACATCGTTAAACGAGATTCGCTCAATAAAATGTGCCACCAAACCGGACTCGATAAACTGGTAGTGGCCGATAAACAACTGAATCTGAAAGAGAACGCCAACATTTACGGTAACGCACTGGAAGCGTTCATTGGAGCCATATACCTCGATGCGGGTTACGATAAATGCGCCCGTTTTGTAAAGCAACGGTTGCTTATTTCTCCCCAAACGATGCAAATTCTCGTTGAAGATAACGAGAACTTCAAATCGGAATTGCTCGAATGGTGCCAGCAGCGCTATCTGACGCTTGATTTCGATTTGGTGGAAGAAACGGTGGACAGTCACAACCGGCATACATTCACTTCGCAGGTACTCATTAATAATATGCCCATCTGCACAGGCAGCGGAGCCAATAAGAAAGAATCGCATCAGCGGGCATCAGCGCAGGCGCTGCGTATGATCCGAAACGACGAAAACTTTACAAACACCTTCGGCCTGACCGAATAAGATGTACCTCTTCCGGTTCAAACCTGTAACAGGAGGTTTTTAGCTGTTACGTACAATTCAATCCGAATCAGTTTAAACTTTATGAAACTTTCATCTGTTTCATTCACAGACAATACAATCAAAAAAAGAAATTATGGAAACGACAAAACCCTTTCAGAGACTTATACAAATTCAGGCAGAAAAATACGGCGACAAACCCGCACTGTACGACCGGAACAAACTGACCGACCCCTGGAATTCCATCAGTTGGAACCGGATGAACGACATGGTAAATCACCTGGCGAAAGCCCTGCTGGAACTGGGTGTAAAACCGCAGGACCGCATCGGACAGTATTCGCAAAACAAAGCCGAGAACCTCCTGGTGGATTACGCCACTTTCAGCATCCGGGGTGTGGTGGTGCCCATCTACCCTACTTCCACACAGCAGCAGGTGGACTTTATCACCAAAGATGCCGCAGTTGAAATTCTGTTCGTGGATGGACAAAAACAATACGAAGCGGCGCTGGAAGTGATGAAAACTTCCACGCATCTGAAAAAAATCATTGTGCTTGAGCAGCAGGTGAAACTGGCCGATTCCACTCATTCCATGTATTTCGAGGATCTGATAGAGATAGGAATGAAATCAAAAAAAGACGACGAGGTAGAAAAAAGAAGAGCCGAAAGTGTGGAGGAAGATATGGGCTGCCTGCTCTACACATCGGGCACTACGGGTAATCCAAAAGGGGTTGTTCTGAATTTCGTTATGTTCAACGAAGCGGTACGCATTCACCTCATCAGACTGTCGCAGGTCAACGACAGCGACACTTCGCTGGCATTTCTGCCGCTCACCCACGTTTTCGAACGAATGTGGTGTTATTTCCTGCTTCAGGTAGGCACTACCGTGTACATCAATCACAACCCGACCGAAATCCAGACCACGCTCAAAGAGGTGCGCCCCTCGCTCATGTGCGCCGTTCCGCGTTTCTGGGAGAAAGTATACATAGGTGTTAAAGAAGTGCTGAGCGGTTACTCGCCTCTCAAACTGGCCATCGTAACCTGGGCTACAGCCGTAGGCAAGAAACACAACATCGACTACCTGCGTAAAGGCAAAAAACCGGATTTCTTACTCAAATTCTACTACCGGCTGGCCGAAAAAATGGTTTTCTCGAAACTAAAAACCACACTGGGACTCGAGAATGCAAAGATTCTGCCCGTAGCCGGTGCCAAACTCTCAGATGAAATCACCCTGTTTTTCCGTAGCATCGGTGTACCCGTTGTTTACGGTTACGGTTTGACCGAATCGACCGCTACGGTAACCTGCTTCGAGGATGAATATGAAATAGGAACCGTAGGCTCCATCATGCCGGAAGTTGAGGTAAAAATCGGTAAGGATAACGAAATCCTGCTGAGAGGAAAAACCATTACCCCGGGTTATTACAACAACCCCGAAGCCAATAAAAAAGCGTTTACCGATGATGGCTGGTTCTGTACGGGCGATGCCGGCACAATCAGAGACAATAAAATTGTGCTCACCGAGCGGCTGAAAGACCTGTTCAAAACCTCCAACGGCAAATACATTGCTCCGCAGGAGATAGAAACCCGCGTAAGCACCGATAAATTTATCGAACAGGTAGCCGTGATAGGCGATGAACGAAATTATGTGACCGCCATCATCGCTCCTTCCATCCCCGCACTGGAAAAATACGCCAAAGAACACAAAATCGTTTATCAGGATGTGGACGAATTGCTGCGGCTTCCAGAAATCAAGAAACTGATAGAAGACAGGATTGCCGAGCACCAGCAGGGAATGGCAAGCTATGAAATGATAAAAAAAATCACACTCATCAAAATCCCGTTCACCATTGAAGCCGGCGAACTGACCAACACACTGAAAATCCGCCGCTCGGTCATCACCCAAAAATACAAAAACGAGATTGATGCGATGTATGAGGCGTAGCAGGCTTAGTAGTTTCTGTAGCCAATGTGCAATGTGCTAATTTGTCAATATGCTAATGTGCTAATGTGCCAATATGCCAATATGCCAATATGTGAATGTGCCAATGAGCCAATAAACTAATATACGAATAAACTAATATACGAATAAACTAATTCACCAATACACCAATAAACCAATAAACCAATAAACCAATAAACTAATACACCAATAAACCTCAAAAAAAATCTTGTCACGTGGCAAAAAAATAGTAATTTTGCAGCGAAAACAGAAAACGTAAAATAAACATTCTAAATAAATACAATTATGGTAAGTTACAAAGAGTTAGGCCTGGTAAACTCCAAAGAGTTGTTCCGGAAAGCCATCGAAGGAAAATATGCAATTCCTGCATTCAATTTCAACAACATGGAACAGTTGCAGGCAATTGTTTCGGCCTGTGTTGAAACAAAATCGCCGGTGATACTTCAGGTATCCAGCGGAGCACGCAAGTATGCCAATCAGACACTGCTGCGCTACATGGCTCAGGGAGCAGTTCAATACGCCAAAGAGCTGGGTTACGAAATTCCAATCGTTCTTCACCTGGACCACGGAGATAGTTTTGAACTATGCAAAGACTGTATCGAAAGCGGTTTTTCATCGGTGATGATCGACGGATCGCACCTGCCTTACGAAGAAAACATTGCCCTGACCAAAAAAGTGGTTGAATTTGCTCATGCTCACGATGTAACCGTAGAAGGTGAACTCGGCGTGTTGGCAGGTATCGAGGACGATGTGGTAGCCGAACACCACACCTATACCGAACCCGAACAGGTAGTAGATTTCGTATCGCGCACCGGCGTTGATTCACTGGCTATTTCCATCGGCACTTCACACGGAGCCAACAAATTCACACCGGCACAATGCACCCGCGACGAAAATGGCGTTCTGATTCCACCGCCGCTTCGTTTCGATATCCTCGAAGAAATTGAAAAACAAATCCCCGGATTCCCCATCGTATTGCACGGTTCATCTTCCGTTCCACAGGAATATGTAGCCACCATTAACAAATTCGGTGGTGCGCTGAAAGATTCTATCGGAATTCCCGAAGAACAACTTCGTCATGCTGCCGAATCGGCTGTTTGCAAAATCAACATTGACTCCGACGGCCGTCTGGCTATGACAGCTGCCGTACGCGAAGTATTTGCAACCAAACCGGGCGAATTTGACCCGCGCAAATACCTCGGACCAGCCCGCGACGAACTGAAAAAACTTTACATGCACAAAACCCAATCGGTATTGGGCAGTGCAGGAAAAGCATAAATTCTGCCCCGAAAGGGAGTTCTGAAGACAGAAACTGTAAAACAACAAAAATCCCAATCCTCCCGAATCAATTTCGGTGATGGATTGGGTTTTTTATTTGATGTCACTGCGATTGCCACATCATTTGTGACGTGAATAAGAATAATAATCGCATGATAACCTATTATCAGCAAGTGAAACGGGTGGACAGAGTTCCAACTCTGTCAATAAACTCTCTGCATTCAAATCATTACGACAGAATCGGAATTAGCTTCGCTGAACGTTGTTTCTGTCCGCCCGTGGCAGCATTATTATCGGAATTCCAGTGCCTGTTAACATTATCACACAGCACTACCCAAAAGTTCCATAAACAGAAACAATCCTCATCCTTCCCCTTGTGGGGGAAGTCCCGTAGGGGATGGGGGCTGGGATTAGGGGGCCGATCCCATTATTATTTCGGGAGAGCTGTTCATCATGAGATTCCTCACTGCGAAATCCTTCACTTCGTTCCGGTTTTCTTGTTCGGAATGACAACGTTACTTATTTTATTACCCGTCGAAAATATTTATGAAAATAATGTGATTTCAACACGACGGGGCGTCGGTAGTTTTGCACCTAAAGAGTTACAAGTAACCAATAGAGTAAAACCAGAAAATGAATCTACGTTGCATTACACAACTCTCCCCCCTTCGGGGGAGTTGGAGGGGGCTTTTCACCCAAAAGTCCTATAAAAAAATCTGCTTCTTTCCCCTTGTGGTCACTGAGCTGGTCGAAGTGAGGGGGAGACCCAAATGGGCTAGGGCCGGAATTTAGGGGGCTGTCCAGTCCCGATGGCTATCGGGTTAGGGAGGGTTTTGCCAACTGCTTCGTGCGGTTTCACTTGCAGGGATTTAGATGTTAGCATATTTTTCAGGCAACACGCAGATATATATTTTAAACAAGGGGCTGCAG